>JAZQFQ010000021.1:0-24149 GCA_045539595.1 Eubacteriales bacterium
GTTCATATTATTCAGGTGAAGTAATCGTTACTTTAAGATACACAAAAACCACAGATTAATGGTTTTATTTTTTTGTTTAAAAGGAGGCAAAGTATGAAGATAGTAGCAAAGAAGGATAGAAAACTTTTATTAATAAACACAGGAAATACACAAAACGAGAGAGACAAGGCCGGAGATAGACGGACATGGGCGGAGTTAACTGGATATATGCGTACTATCAGGGGATTAAGGACGGGACATATACGGTCGGCCGCTGGATTCCGCTGATATACGAGAAGATCATAGCCGGGCTGGAGGCGAAGCGCTTCCAGTTCGACCAAAAAAAGGCGAACGCAGCCATTGAATGGATAGAGAGCCATTGTTTCCATACTGAGGGACCCCTTGCACCGGGTCCTTTTCTTTTGGAGCCCTGGCAAAAGGCGTTCGTGTCGGTGCTCTTCGGAGTGCTGGACCAAGACGGGAACCGACAGTTCCGGGAAGCCTTCCTGGTAATGGGAAGGAAGAACGGCAAGTCATTACTGGCCGCAGCGATTGCGAGATATACCTGGGCGATAGAGGGCGGGTTCGGTGCGAAGGTCTACTGTGTAGCTCCGAAGCTGGAGCAAGCCGACATAATCTACAACGATGTGTGGACGATGACACAGCTCGACCCGGAGTGGAAGGCGCTGAAGGAGTCCCTATCAGAGAGGGATGCCCACAACAAGAAGATCCAGGACGATTCCATGCTGGCCAGGCATAGACAGAGCGATCTGGCTATCCCCGGAACGAACAGCACGGTGAAGAAGATCGCCTTCTCTGCGAAGAAGTCCGACGGCTTCAATCCGTCACTGTGCATCTGTGACGAAGTGGCCGCCTGGGAAGGTGACTCCGGACTGAAGCAGTACGAGGTCATGGTGAGCGGAATGGGAGCGAGACCCGAGGGCATACTTTTAAGCTGCACGACATCGGGATACAACAACGACGGCATATATGACGAGCTGATGCGAAGATCTACGCGCTTCCTACTGGGCGACAGCAAAGAGACCAGGCTTCTCCCGATGCTATACATGATTGATGACGTGGCCAAGTGGAACGACATCAACGAGCTGAAGAAGTCGAACCCGAACCTGGGCGTCTCAGTCAGCGTGGACTATATGCTGGAGGAGATCGCCATAGCAGAAGGCAGCCTATCCAAGAAGAGCGAGTTTTTGACGAAATACTGCAACATTAAGCAGACGAGCTCGCTGGCCTGGCTGGGATCTGAAGTGATCGAGAAGGCTTGCGGCGAACCGCTCCGGCTCGAAGACTTCCGCGGGGCGTACTGCGTCGGAGGCGTGGACCTATCCCGCACGACGGACCTCAGCGCAGCGGTCATCCTTATAGAGAAGGGCGGCGAGATTCACGCGTTCGCTCGATTTTGGCTGCCGGCGGAACGAATCGAAGAGCTCCAGGCGACGGACGGGGTCCCGTATCAGATCTATATGCAGCGGGGCCTTCTATATCCGTCCGGGGAGAACATCATCGACTACAACGACGTCTTCAACTGGTTCCGGGAGCTGGTCGAGAAGTATAAGATCTACCCGCTCAAAGTGGGGTACGACAAATACAGCGCGGCCTACCTGGTCCAGCAGATGGAGGCGTACGGATTCCATATGGATGACGTCTTTCAGGGCTACAACCTCCACCCGGTCATCCAGGAAGTGGAGGGCTACCTGAAGGACGGGAAGGTCAGGATCGGCGACAACGACCTTTTGAAGATTCACCTCTTCAATTCAGCTCTAAAGGTGAGCACGGAGAAGGGGAGGTCGAAGTTGGTCAAGATCAAGCCGACCGCACACATAGATGGCATGGCTGCCTTACTGGATGCAATGACCGTCAGGCAGAAGTGGTGGAACGAGATAGGCCACCAGCTCAAGAACGAAAAACTATAACTCGAATATGAGGGATTAAGATATGGGATTAATTGACAAGATATTCCGCCCGAAAGAGGCGGAGAAGTCCGAAGAGGCACTCCGTCAAGCTCGGGCATACTTCGAGACGCTGACAGCCTACCGCCCCGTATTCACGTCATGGGGCGGCATGATCTACGAGAGCGAGATCGTACGCGCTGCCATAGATGCGAGAGCCAGGCACATCTCGAAGCTGAAGGTGGAGACGGTCGGAACAGCGAATCCGTCCCTTCAGAGAAAACTGGCGCTCGGGCCGAACGAATGGCACACCTGGAGCCAGTTCCTCTATAGGCTCTCGACGATCCTGGACGTGAACAACACGGCCTTCACCGTGCCGGTCTTCGACGAGAGGATGGTCATCACGGGCGTCTTCCCGGTGCTGCCGTCTGAATGCTCGCTCATCGAATACCAGGGCGAGCTGTGGCTGAAGTACAAGTTCAACCACGGCCAGACCGCAGCGGTCGAAGCGAAGAAGTGCGGAATCATGACGAAGCACCAGTATAAGAGCGACTTCTTCGGCGATGATAACAAGCCGCTGAAGGAGACGATGCAGCTGATCCACATTCAGAATCAGGGCATCGAGGAGGGCGTCAAGAATGCGGCGACCTTCCGCTTCATGGCCCAGCTGAACAACTTCGCATCGGATGACGATCTGAAGCTCGAGGCTGAACGCTTCCGGAAGACGAACCTCTCGACCGAATCGAAGGCGAGCGGGATGCTGCTGTTCCCGAACACATACAAGGACATCAAGCAGATAGACGTCAAGCCGTACACGGTAGACGCGAATCAGATGGAGCAGATCCGAGAGAACGTATTCAACTACTTCGGCGTGTCCGGGGACGTCTTGGAGAACAAAGCCAGGGCGGAGGATCTCGAAGCGTTCTTCGACGGAGCGATCGAGCCGTTCGCCATCCAGTTCAGCGAAGTGATGACGAAGATGCTGTTTTCAGAGCGAGAGAGGGCGCAAGGGTCCTACTTGATAGCGACCGCGAACCGCCTCCAGTACATGAGCACGTCGCAGAAGCTGGAAATGATCCGCGACATGGTAGACAGAGGAATCATGAGCGAGGAGGAGGGCAGAGAAGCCCTGAACTACGGACCACGGAGAGAGGGCGACACGTTCGTTATCCGTGGCGAATATTACAACGTCAACGATAAGGTCATAGAGGCCGAGGAGGTAGAAGAAAATGCCAGCGAAGAGTGAAAGAGAATACAGATCTATGACGGTCGAAATCCGTCAGCCTGAAGAGGGACAAGAAGAGAGAAAAGTGGTCGAGGGATACGCTTCGACCTTCAACGACCCGTACGTTCTCTACGAGGATAAATGGGTCACATACCGCGAGCAGATCAGCCCGAACGCGTTCGATGAGACGGACATGGAGGACGTCATCATGCAGTACGACCATCACGGCAGAGTGTTCGCCAGGAACAAGAATGGAACGCTATCCGTCGGACCTGACGAGATAGGACTCCATATGGAAGCAGATCTCGGAGGCACCGAGCTGGGACGCCAGCTCTACGAAGAGATCCGCGGAGGCTATACCGACAAGATGAGCTTCGGGTTTACCGTCAGCAAGGACGAAGAGCTCCGCACGGAAGACGAAGACGGACACGTTGACATCCTGAGGACCATCACCGGTATAGAGAAGCTCTACGACGTGAGTGCGGTATCAATTCCCGCCAACCCATCCACCTCTATCGGGGCGGAGCTGAGAAGCAGAATCGACGGAGTGATCGAGGAAGTTCGAGCGGAGAGACTCGAAGCGGAGAAGATAGCGCTGGAGCGTAGAAGAGCAGAAGTGAGGGCGAGAGCTCTCGGAAAGGATCAGAAATGACAAGAGATGAAATCATGACTCTCGGGTTCGAGGAGCTTGAAGAAAGAGTCAACGCGATCGCCGTCGAGACAGCTGAAGCCGACAAGGACCAGCTCGAGACATTGAACGCAGAGCTCGACGCCATAGAAGAGCGCAAGAAAGCCCTCAACATCGAGATCGAAGAAAGAAAGAAGGCTGCCGAGGCTGTGGCACACGGTGCCGGCACCGAGATCGAAGAAAGGAAAGAAAAGAAAATGACTGACAGAGAGACCAGAAGCACACCGGAATACATCGACGCATACGCCGAACTTGTAAAAAAAGGCTATGACCTCGACAAGGTGGGCGCAGAAAAGAGAGCAACCCTGTTAAGCGCAAACGCATCGGGTGGAACTATTGCGGTTCCAACATTCGTTGAGGACAGGATCAGCACGGCTTGGGAAAATAACGAGATCATGAGCAGAGTCAGAAAAACATATCTCCGCGGCAACGTACAGGTGGGCGTTGAAGTTTCCGCAAGCGCGGCAGAAATTCACGAGGAGGGAGGAAGTGCAATTGCATCTGAAAATCTCGACATACAGTTTGTTAACCTCGTGGCCGAATATGTAAAAAAATTAATTGAAGTATCCCACACCGCCCTTGAAATGGGGCCGCGTGAATTCCTTGATTATCTGTACGACGAACTTGAATACCAGATCGTAAAGAAGTGCGCCGCAGAAGTAATCCTCAAAGTTGTCAATTCAGCGTTCCACACAGAAATGCAGATCGCTGGGAATAGCCTTGCCACGAGCGATATTATAGAGGCGGAAGGCAGACTTTCCGGCGACGCCTACCCTGTGCTTGTAATCAGCAGAGCAAAGGCCGCCGCATTAAAGGCCGCCGCACTTTCCGCTAACTACGGATATGATCCCTTCGACGGCCTCGAAGTGATCTATAACGACTATATCAATAGCAACGGCGAGGCACTTGTAATCGACCTTAACGCCGTTATGTGCAATTTCCCCGACGGCGACCAGCCCAAGTTTATTTTTGACGAGTTTACTATGGCAGACCGTAACATTGTAAGGATAATCGGCAGACTTGCTATGGCAAGCGACCTCGTAAGAACAGGGGCGGCCGTTCTCATCAAAAGCGGCGGCGAGGAGTAAACCACACCGAAACACACACCACAGGGGCGGGGGAACCCGCCCCGAATCTTTAGAAGTAATAGGAGATTTTTGAAATGCTGAACAAGGTCAAGATGGCCCTTCGAATCACTACAACCGCATACGATGACGAGCTGATGGACCTGATCGAAGCGGCACAGCTCGACCTGGGCATAGCCGGAGTGGTCGTCCCGGATCAGATCGATGCGATCGTGTCGAGGGCGATAATCACATACTGCAAGATGAGTTTCGGACTGCCGGAGGACTATGAACGCCTGAAAGCGTCGTACGACGAGCAGAAGGCACAGCTCTCAAACGCCACCGGATACACTAACTGGGGGGACGAGTAGACATGTACGACGATATCGCAACACTAAAAGCCTACGGACCCACGACGTACGACAGCTACGGGAACGCCGTCCGAGTGGTAGAAGAGCGGGAAGTCTACGTCCAGCCCCGGAGCGTGTACGCTTCGGAGTTCTACCAAGCGGCACAGACCGGACTGAAGCCGTCGCTGACGCTCTACATGGCCAACCGTGAAGACTACCAGGGCGAGAAGGTCCTGACCTATCAGGGCAAGGACTACACCGTCATCCGTGTCGACTGGAAGGCACAGCGGGACGGGATCTCGCTGATATGTGAGGAGAGGGTCAACGATGCCGGCTAAAACGGAAAACGTGACCGTCCAGGTCAAAGAGCTCCTGGATCAGTACAACCGGGACTTTGCGGAGCTCGTTCAGAAGGCATCGAAAGAGGCAGCTGACGAGACCGCCCGGGACATCAGAGAGAGCGCTTCTGCTATGTTCGGGAACGGCCGATATGCTAAGGGCTGGAAAGCGACGAAGAAGGACGGCGGCTGGATCGTCCACAATGCGACCGACTACCAGCTGACGCACTTATTGGAGAATGGCCACGTCATCCGGAACAAGTACGGAGAGTATGGTCGCGCTTTGGCATACAAGCACATCGGTCCGGCAGAACAGCGCGGGATCGTTAAGTTCGAGAATCTCATCGAGGAGGGAGCGGACAAGATATGACCACATTCGAGACACTTCAGACCATAGGGACCGCGTTGGATCTCCCCGTCTGTTATTCCCACTTCAGGAAGGAAGACGGAGACGTTCCACAGCAGCCGCCCTACCTGGTCTATATCGGAGCGGGACAAGACACGTTCCAGGCAGATGATACGCACTACTGGAGGCGGAACCGCTACCAGGTCGAGTATTACTTCAAAGACAAAAACGAGCAACTGGAGACCGATCTCGAGGACGCACTTCTCGGGGCCGGTCTTCTTTACGAGAAAAGCGACGACGCCTTCATCGAATCGGAGGGCGTCTTCGTGATCTACTACAGCATATAGGAGGAATCTAATGGCTAACAAAGTAGAGTTTGGAATCAGCGAGCTCCACGTCGGAACCTATACAGAAAGCGGCGGCACCGTCACACTCGGCACGCCGTACGCACAGAAGGGCGCCGTCAGCTTCTCCCCCGAAGTGCAGTCCGAAAAGAATGACTTCTATGCGGACAACATCGTCTACTGGTCAGGATATTCCGGCGGCAGCATCGAGGGAGATCTCGAGGTGGCTATGTTCGACGACGCGTTCAAGACTCAGTTCCTGGGCTATAAGGCCCTGACGAACGGAGGACTTGCCAACGTCAAGAACCCGACCAAGCCGAACGTATATATCGCGTTCCAGGTAGAGGGCGACGATGAGAGCAGAAGAGTCATCTTCTACAACTGCACCCTGGGCGACATCAATAGGAGCTACAACACCATCGAGGAGGCCAAAGAGCCCACGACCGAGACACTCCCGATCACTTGCATCGGGGACAACGACTCCGGCGTGACTATGGCCGTCCTGAAGCCGGGCGACGCGGGCTATAGCACTCTGTTCACAGCTCCCGCAGCTCCGGAGTTAGCACCCTAATCGGGCAGAAGTTAAGGGCGGGGAGACTCGCCCCTTTTCTTTTTAAGGAGGACAAAATGGAAAAGACTATCAAAATAGGGGACAAGGCGGTCCGGCTGAACAACAATATCGGCTGGGCGCTGGCATATAGGGACCAGTTCGGTCAGGACATCATCCCGGCTCTGATGCCGCTTCTTACCGGAGCCCTGGACATCGTGTCCGGGCTTCTTGTAGAGACAGGCAAGACGAAAGACATCACGCTCGAAGATCTCCTGACCATACTGGACGGAGACAAGCTGACCGATGCGCTCATCCATCTCGGCGGGCTGGAACTCGTCGACCTGGTCAATGTCACCTGGGCGCTGGCCAAGAGTGCCGACCCGGAGACTCCCGAACCGAGAGAGTGGGTCAAAGAGTTCGAGACCTTCCCATTGGACGAGATCGCTCCGGCGGTCTTCGGTCTTATTACGAAGGGGGTCGTGAGCTCAAAAAACTTGAAGAGGCTGGAGGATCTAAAAAGAAGCCTTCGGCCGAAGACTCAGACATTGACACCGACATCGTCATCCTTGCCGGACTCGAACGAGGGCTGACGATGTCCGATATTAAAGCGATGCAGATCGGACAGATAGTGGATTTTTGCATCGCATACAACGACCGACAGCAGAAGGCCGAAAAGAGGGCGAAGCTGGAGGAGAAGAAGGGAACAAGAAGACGCGCAGATCAGAAGGACATCAACGCGTTCTTCGGATAGAGGAATATCATGGCGGGAACGATTAAAGGAATCACCATAGAGTTCCGTGGCGACACGACCAAGCTCGACAAGGCGCTGAAAGACGTCGATAAGAGTACCCGTGACATCGACAAGGAGCTAAAACAAATTAAGACGGACCTGAAGTTCAGCCCGACATCGGTGGAGCTTTGGAAGCAGAAGCAGACTCTTTTGTCGCAGAAGATCAACGAGACAAAGGAAAGGCTCGACATACTCAAGAAAGGTCAAAAGCAGATGGATGCGTCTGGAGTAGATAAGAACTCCGCCCAGTATCGTCAGTTAAGACGTGAGATCATCGAGACCGAATCGAAGCTGAAGACCTTCAGGAGCCAGCTGAAAGAGGTCGGGAACGCAAAGCTCACAGCATTGAGCCAGCAGTTCACGAAGATGGGAGCTTCCCTGACAAAGGCGGGGAAGGCCATGGCACCGTTCTCGGCAACTGCCGGCGCTGGACTATTAGCAGCGGGGAAGGCGGCATCTGATCTCGAGGAGAATCTCAACAAGGTCGAGGTGGCTTTCGGCGATTCTGCGGCAAGCGTGGAAGAATGGGCCAACGCTGCGACTGCATCATTCGGTCTGTCTAAAAGCCAGGCATTGGAAGCCACATCTCTATTTGGAGATATGGCGACGTCTATGGGCCTGAGCCAGGAAGAGGCCGCGAATATGGCCACATCACTCGCTGGTCTTGCCGGTGATCTATCGTCGTTCAAGAACATCGACATCGACCAGGCCATGACCGCGCTGAATGGAGTATTCACCGGCGAGACTGAATCTCTCAAGAAGCTCGGTGTCGTGATGACAGAGACGAACCTGAAAGAGTTCGCAGAAGGGGCCGGTCTCGTTTATAGCGAGATGTCACAAGCCGAGAAGGTGCAGCTTCGATATAACTATGTGCTTTCGCAAACGCAGAACGCACAAGGGGACTACTCAAGGACATCAGACGGAGCTGCCAATAGCATCAGAACGCTAAAAGCGACACTGGACAACCTCGCCGCGGCATTAGGAGAGCAACTTTTACCGATTATAACGCCGTTGATCACCAAGGTCACCGAGATCATTCAAAAGATGAGCGAGGCGAATCCTAAACTCATGAAGATCGTCACTATTCTCGGGCTGATCGTGACGGCAGCGTCTCCGGTTCTCCTGATCCTGGGAAGTTTCTTCTCGGGACTTGGCGCTATTACCGGGGCCATCAGCAAGATGATCCCCATCATCTCAAGTATGGGAACTGCCATTTATACGGCGCTTGGTCCTGTCGGCTTGATAATAGCGGGAATCACTGCTCTCGTGGCTGCGCTGGTTTACGCTTATAACCATTCCGAGAAGTTCCGCGAGATCGTGAACGCAGTATTCAACAAGGTAAAGGAAGTAGTGGGCACGGTTATAGGGTTTATCAAAGAGCGCATGGCCATTATGCTGTCGAGTTTTACAAACGCCATTGAATTTATAAAATCAATTCCCGATAAGGTGCGGGCAATAATCCAAAAGATAAAGGATTTTATAAAACTGCCGCATTTTTCACTTACAGGCGAGTTGTCATTGATCCCGCCTTCGGTGCCTAAAATCTCGGTGGATTGGTACGCCAACGGCGGAATTTTTACAAAACCGACCGTATTTGGCGGCGTGGGCGTTGGAGACGTTGCAGGCGGCGAAGCGGTGCTTCCCTTGGCGAAACTATGGGAGGAAATGGACAAGCGTTTTGCACAGCCTGGCCTCGTGGTTAACGTTTACGGGTCAGACAATATGAGCGTTGACGAATTGGCCTTGAAAGTCCAAGAAAAAATAATAACACTATCTAACAGGAGGAGGCAGGCATGGGCGTAAACGTTACGGGGGCCATATATAAGGGCCTAACGTTCAACGGGTTTAATTCAAAAGATTTTGGCGTGTATATCACGGGCGAAGCCGTATATAATGCGCCCGAGCGCGACGTCGAACTAATCGAAATTGCAGGGCGCAACGGCTCGTTTGTACGTGATAACGGGCGATTTAATAATATAATCGTCGAATATACCGCGGGCATGTTTGGCGACGCCCAAACGGATTTTGCGGAGGGCATAAGCGACTTTAGAAACGCCCTTTGTGCGTCTGTCGGTTATTGCCGCCTTGAGGACGAATACAACCCCGACGAATACCGCGAAGCGGTCTATAAATCGGGCTTGGACGTGTCCCCCGAACTCATGGGCAGGGCGGGGGAGTTCACGATCAC
Organism: Eubacteriales bacterium; assembly: GCA_045539595.1. Lineage (GTDB taxonomy): Bacteria > Bacillota > Clostridia > Oscillospirales > CAG-272 > SIG701. The sequence goes on from JAZQFQ010000021.1 coordinate 9,770, forward strand.
GTTTGAGTGTAAGCCGCAGAGGTTTTTGAAGTCCGGCGAGATCGCGCAGACAATAGCCGCAAGCGGGGACACATTGGAAAACCCGACCCGTTTTGCTTCCCGTCCGCTTTTGGAAGTCACAGGATACGGCAAAATAGGACTGAACGGCGACGAAGTGGAAATCTTGAGCGCACCAATTGGGCGGACCCCGCTTCTTTTGAATCATAGGCAGATAAAGGGCGCGGCGCTTACCGCGTCTTTTAGCGTTACGCCCAATTATGCCAACATGAACAGCGGCGACAATGCACAAATACTGGGAGGCAATCTTACCGTTGATTTTGGCGTGCCCATAATGGATTTATATAACTTTAGTCAGACGGGGGATTTTGCGCGGAACGCTACAGGGTTAAACACAAACGTTTTAACTTTTGGTGTATATAATTTCCGTTATCAGTACGGCACCGCGAAAACCGCCTCCGCGTCCGTCGAAGTAGGCGTCTATGTTGGGGGAACCGTAGCCCAGTACGCAACAATTACCGTTAGTTTGTCAATAAGCGCCGCGGGCGTTATAACCATAACTGTTAGCACGGGAAGCCTTGGCGCGGACAATTTTGGCCTGTACTTCCCGCAGATTTACGGAGACAGCACCAAAAGCGCATTAGGCGACCCCGTGTATATCGATTTAGACATCGGCGAGGCGTACAAGATCGAGGGCGGCGCCGTGGTGGGCGTTAATTCGGCCGTAACCCTTGGCGGGGAATTGCCGGAGTTACAGCCAGGGGAAAACGAGATCACTTTTGACGGAACCGTTACAGCGCTAAAAATTAAACCGAGGTGGTGGAAAGTATGACCCCGATATTATTTGAATCAAGCGCCACGGAGTTTAATACAAACGGTATATGCCGTTTGCGTGACGTGTTAACCTGTACAGTTACCGAAGAGCGAAACGGCGTTTTTGAGTGTGATTTTACGTACCCAGTAAACGGGGCAAATTTTGACGAGATAAAATGCGGGCGTATTGTGGGCGTGATCCACAGCGACGCGGGAGATATTCAACCGTTTGAAATAGTCAGCATGAGCCGACCGCTAAACGGGATCGTGTCTTTTCACGCCGTCCATATCTCATACAGGCAAAGCCAAATAACCGTTGCGGGAAGTAATATAAACAGTTTGGCGGAGGCGTTCGCGCTTTTGGCGACCGCCGAACCGTCAAACCCGTTTACATACTGGACTAATAAAACCGTATCGGGATTTTTAGCCGCCGCAGACGGAACACCCCGAAGCGTTCGCCAAATGTTGGGAGGCGTTACGGGGTCCATTTTAGGCGCATACGGCGGCGAGTTTGAATGGGACGGGTTCACGGTCAAATTATGGGAAAGCCGCGGCCAAACGCGCGATTTTGCCATTAGGTACGGCGTAAATCTTTTGGAATATAGCGACGAAACGGACTACCAGGGGACGTTTACATCATGCACGGCATTTTGGAAGAGCAACGACGGCGAGATCGTGACCGCAACGGCCACATTGCAGGAAACAGGATACAACGGCCGCGATATTCGGGTGCCGTTAGACCTAACGGAGAAGTTTGAAGAAAAACCCACCGCCGCCGACTTACAGGCGGCCGCCCTTGTTTACATGAGGCAGAACCAAACGCAAATACCCTCCCAAAATATCAAGGTGGATTTTGTCCGCCTGGAGGAACTGGGAGAGTTTGACCAGTTCGAGAACCTTTTGACGTGCAACCTATGCGACCGCATAAAGGTTATTTTCCCAATGTATAACGTTGAGGCAGATTTTAAGATCGTCCGCACGGTATGGGACGTGCTGGAGAGCCGATACACAGAGATGGAGCTGGGCGCTCTTTCCACATCCCTCTCGGAGGCTCTCGGGATCTCCGGGAGCAACGTGACCATCACGAGCGAGGGAGGGGGAGACACGATCAAATACGGAGTTTGCTCCACGGCTCAAGGCACGGCCGCCAAGACCGTCACAGTCAGCCCCGCGCTCGAAGCGCTTGAAGAGGGCGAGCTGATCTTCGTTAAGTTCAACAATTCAAACACCGCATCGAACCCCACACTCAACGTGAACGGGCTCGGAGCGAAGACCATCAGACGATACGGCACGACATCGCCATCAACCTCGGCGGCGAGTTCCTGGAACGCGGGGAGTGTAGTGGCCCTTGTTTACGACGGAACGACATGGCAGATGGTGGGCTGGATCAACACGACCTACTCGTCCATGACAGTTGCAGAATACGAGGCGGGGACGAGCGGAACGGCGAGACTCATCACCCCCGCAAGGCTGAAGGGGGCGATTCAATATTGGATGGAACAACCGACCATCACGACATTCACCCCGCAGACGGGCTCGACCGCGACGGGGCAGACTTGCTATTATGCCAAGATCGGGAGTGTGGTCACCCTCAATGTGGCGATCTCGGGACTCACGGCAAACAGTTCCGCTACAATTCTCACCCTCCCCGAGGGATATCGCCCGTCGAGTAAAGTGACCGCAGCCGTCCAGGCGGGAGCGAGAACAGACTTTTGTTCGCTCGAGATATCCACCGCCGGAGTGGTAACCATTGCAACACACACAACAAGGACAAGCGCGATCGGCCTTGTCACATTCATCGCTGAATAAAAAAGGAGGGCATAGATGAGAATTTCAAACGAAACATATGACAGAATCAAGTGGATAGCTCTTGCATTTATCCCCGCACTTGAGGTACTGATTCTCACCGTGGGAAAGATATGGGGGCTTCCGTACTACGCAGAGATCGGGGCGACGGTGGCGGCCTTCGGCGTGTTCCTGGCGGCGATCATCGGAGTGAGTTCCAGGGCATACTATGAGGACCTCGCAGCTCCGACAGAACAGGATTATCTGGATATACTTGAAGAGGATGAAGAGGAGGACGAAGCATGATAGCAGCATCAGGGAATCTGTCGAAAAACTTCTCCCAGGCGGAATACTACAAGGGCGTTTCTACCGCATATATGTACGCGGTAACATACACCTTTATCAAGTGCATCCAGAAGTTCAGGACATGGCTCGGGAAACCCATGTACGTGGTCTCCTGGTGGCGTTCAAAAGCGCAGAACGTGGCGATCAAGGGGCATCCCAATTCGAATCACCTTCTCGGCGCGGCCATGGACTGGAACCTGGGCAATGGTAAGGGATTTACAAAAGCCCAGTTTATCAGTTACGCGAAGAAGTGGGCCGAAATATGCAAATATTACGGGTGTGTTGGCGAGGCGGGTCTATATGCAAAGGGATGGATTCACCTCGGCATTCAGAACCCCACCCAGGCGGACTCAACGGGCAGGAAGTTCGTGCACTGGTACACGGACTCCAATGGACGGCAGACAAACAATCCATATTCTGAATTGAGGGGGTTGTGATATGACATACGAGATCCTAATCGGGGCCCTGGGCTTTATCGCAGCCATCGCCGTGGTGATAAAACCACTGATCACCCTCAACAACAACATCACAGCGCTGACCCTATCCGTGAACCAGCTGAAGGAAATCCTCAACGAGCTGAAGGCAAGGGTGGGGGATCACGGCAAAGAGATCGACAGCATGAAGGAACAGCTCGTCGACCATGAGGCACGAATTAAAGTGCTGGAAAAATAGAAAGACCGGCTCGGTATATGATACCGGGAGGCGGCCCGGAAACGGGTCCATTATATTAGGCAGTTCAGAAGACTGCGATCTGTTTATTCTGTTCTCCTTATAGAAAGCCCGGAGCATTTCGCTCCGGTTTTTTCGTTTTGTGAGGCTCTATTTTAAGTTTTGAGCGGTTTTTTATAGCTCGGTCGATAAATGGGTCAATGACTCTTCTAACTGGTCTGTGAAGTTCCGGACGTCATCCGGATCACCTATGAAGTGCCGGTCCTTGAATTTCTCCAGCTGCGGGAAATATATCCAGGTCGTCTTCCCGGAGAACCGGAACACGGCGAGCTCCTTCCCGTCGAGAGCAGCTGCCAGGCTGTTATTAGCCCTCCGCTCGAGCTGGATGCTGTTGTCGTCCAGGATCGTCCGGATATTGTCCAGGATCTGAACCTCTCCATCCGTGGGATTAAGACTCCGGACTTCTGAGTATTCGGTCCGCATCAGTCCGAGCCATACGCTCTTCGCTTTGTTATTAGCTTCTTCTTCGGCCTTCTTCTTGGCGGCATAATACGCCTGGCGTCCGTTGGCCACCATAGAGTAGGGGACATCCTTCAGGAGAAGAGCTGTCGAGTAGTCCCTATCAAAGCCCAACTCTTTGATACACTTCGGGCAGAGCGCTCCATCTTTTAACTTAATAGGGCCGAGCCATATAGTAGAATTACATCTCGAACATTTCATAATTGAATCACCTCCGGGACCATTATAGCAGAAAATCGGGGCAAAGGATAAAAAATTGTTGACAATATAAGGGGGGGTGCCTTAATATAGCCGTAGGGTGATTCGTTAAATTAAGAGCTGACCGGCGGGGGAGAAATCCTTACCGCCGTAAAAAAAACCGCAAACTATTCCTAAAATCATACTAATGGGGAATCTGAAGCGGTCCAAAGAGATCAGGCATTTATCGAATCACCAAGCGCTAAAATACAAGCGGGAGGTGATTTTTTTATGAAGCGCGAGAACTATCAACAGTTCGCCATCGTCGCATCCGACTCGGCTCAAGTCCTAACTGATAAGCTCAACGAGAAGCTGGTAGAACTCAAAGACAAGCACCCGGTCGTCACGTTCGAGGGGATGATCGCACGGATCTGCTACGAGGAGAGCTTCACGGAGGCGGAGAGCATCGAAGACGAGTACAGAGCCATTGGCGTCTCTATCAGATGCGGGGCGTGTCCGTACTTCGAGCCAGTCAGGAAGGCCGACGGGACGGTAGACGAACGGAGCAAGTGGGGAGAGTGCCCATACGCTCACTACGGAAGAACTTCGAAGGGTTCGGCAGCCTGCGAGAAGCTGCTGAAGATGTTGAACGACGGGGAGGTCAAACTATGTTTAGCAGAATGATTGACTACATTAACAGCACCACATGGATTCAGATCGTCATCCTGGTCATCACCGGGATATGGTTCGGGGCTATGTTCGCCCTGGCAATATAGGAGGCGCGGGATGAGAGCGGTATACAAGCAGCCCGGACACGTTCCGGAGATCATCGACCTGGATAACGAGCTCGTTCCTATCCAGGGATTCATCGGCGGGTATATTGAGACCGTTCCGCTCGATGGCGACTTCCTTCTGATCTGTAATGAAGAAGGGAAGCTCCTTGGACTGGAGCCGAACATCTTCCTCATATCGGGGACATACGTCGACGAGATCGTCGGCCCGATCCTGGTCGTTAAGAATAACGGCGAAGAGTTCGGCGAACTGACGGAAGAGGAAGCGGACGAAGTATGCAGCATAGTAGGAGGTAGTGGGATATGGCGACTGAAATGAGAACACAGAAGGCGGAGATCCTGAACTGGCTCCAGCGTATCGGCTACATCACGCCGAAGGATGCTATCGCGCTGTGCGGATGCTATCGACTCGCGGCGAGGATCTCAGAGCTGAGAGCCGAGGGCTGGATGATCGTGACGGAGAAGTCCAGGATCAAGGGCGCACACTGGGCCGTGTATAGGCTGATAGATGACAAGAAGATGACAGAGGAGGAGAGACAGAATGCAATATATCGTTGAATTTGCGACCTATAAGTTCACATTTAGGAAGAGGCTGGACGCGTTGACGTTCGCGGAGCTGATGGCAGCGCATCAGAACAAATACTGCCCCTGGGTAGCTACTATCAAAGTATTAGCGGAAGAGGAGGACAGAAGCGATGACTGAGAAGCTGAGCGGAGACTTCCGCAAGTACATGGACAAGTCCTTCCTGGGTTCCTGGGACGTTCCGGATGGCGGGGATCTGATCCTCACCGTGGACTATGTGACCAGGGACGACGTTCAGAACGAGAAGGGAAGGGAGCGCAAGATGACCCTCCACTTCAAAGAGAGAGACTACAAGCCGATGATCTGCAACACGACGAACGCGAAGGCGATCTCGAAGGCATACGGGTCCACTAAGGTCGAAGACTGGGAGAACAAGAAGATCTCCATCTACAAGGCGACTATCAGCGCGTTCGGGCAGACTCAGGAGTGCCTGAGGGTAAGGGAATACCCGCCGAAGAGCGACGAGCTGTACTGCGAATGCTGCGGAGAGCTCATAGAGGACACGGTCTTCGATGGGAAGACCTACAAGGCGAAGGCTATCGCTAACAATGCGCTGACGAAGTTCGGGAAGTATCTCTGCTTCGACTGCGCCAGGAAAGAGAAGGAGGCAGCCGATGGGACCCTATAAGTGCCAGGACTGTGGCGCATACTTCGATGAGCCCTACACGGTTCGCATCTGCCTGGAAGACGAGTACGGGGTCGGCAGTCTATTCCACGACCGCCACTATGTAGAAGTGGAGTGCTGCCCGTACTGTGATAGCTCCGGCTTCGAGCTGACGGATGACGAGGAGGACTGGATATGAACCTGACAGCTGCCAACTACTTCAGCCCTGAAGCGGCCCGGTCCTACTGGTCCGTGTCACAGTTTAAGAGCTTCAACAAGTGCGAAGCGTGCGGTCTGGCCGAAGTCCGTGGCGAATATCAGAGAGAGGAGACCGACTCGCTCCTGATCGGCTCCTATGTAGACGCATACTTCTCCGGAGAGCTGGAGGAGTTCACGGAAAGACACCAGGAGCAGATGTTCTCGAAGCGCGGGGGAGGGCTACTGTCAAAGTTCGACCACGCGAACGATATGATCGAGAGGGTCAAAAGAGATCCTCTCATGATGGCCTTCATGATGGGGGAGAAGCAGAAGATCTTGACCGGGGAACTCTTCGGGGTTCCCTGGAAGATCAAGATGGACTTCTACGATAAGGATGGAGGCATCACGGATCTGAAGACTGTCAAGGACTTCGGGGACGTGTACGAGGAGGGCTTCGGTCGGAGGTCCTGGATAGAAGCCTGGGGCTATGACATCCAGGGCGCGATATATACCAGGATAGAGCAGATCGCTACGGGCCGACCTGAGCCGCTGCCGTTCTATATCGCAGCCGTCACGAAAGAGAAGGTCCCGGACATCAAACTGATTCAGATCCCGGACCACATCCTCGAAGCGGCCCTCCATATAGTAGAGGCGAAGATCGAACGCTTCGACCTGATTAAGAGCGGAGACGTCGAGCCGATAAGATGCGAGCGCTGCGACTACTGCAAGATGACGAAGACGCTGAAGTATCCGGAAATCTACGAGATCGAAGAAGCTAAATAACAGTCACAAATAGGGGCGGACACCAACCAATTCAATGAGCTGCTAAGTTCAAGAGCTAAGGTATTCAATGTCCAACCGTCCGCCCCTTATATACGGAGGTAATGATGAGCACATTTATATGCACCATACACGGCCACCTCGGGCGAGATCCTGAGCTGACCGAACAGACCGGACAGAACGGACCCTACAAGAAGGCGACTTTCTCCGTGGCTGTATCGAGAGACTACGGAGACGGAACGGACTGGGTACCGTGCGCGATCTACGGAAAGAGGGCCGAGGTAGTGGCCAAGTTCTTCAGGAAGGGGTCGGAGATCCTCGCCTCGGGGAGACCTGAATCCTACACGCCGAAGAACGACTCGAACCGCAAGGCGTGGGTCCTGAAGGTCACGGACTTCGACTTCTGCGGGAAGAACGAGAACGGAACGAAGACCGAAGGAAGCGAGCCGGCTGAATATGTGCCGGAAGGCTTCGATGAGCTGGCGGAGGATATACCGTTCTGATGGGCCTGATTTTAGTAGACACAAGAGAAAAGCCGAAAGCGATCGAGAAGATCCTCGCGTACTTTGACACCTACGGCATCGAGTACGAACGGACGAAGCTGCTATTCGGCGACTATATGGACTACAGCCATCCGGAGCTCGTGATAGATCGCAAGCAGAACATCGCGGAGCTGGCCAAGAACTGCACGATCGAGCATGAACGCTTCCGGGCAGAACTGGAACGGGCAAAGAAGGCCGGGGCGCACCTGGTTATCCTGGTAGAGCAGAACCGTTTCCGGGACGGAGATAGGTGGGTCGACGTGAAGACTATTGAGGATCTAATGACCTGGTCGAGCCCTCACACCACCATCCGAGGCGAGAAGATTTACCGAGTCCTGGTCAGCTGGATGGCAAAATATCCGATCTCCGTGGAGTTCTGCGACAAACGCTCTACGGGTCGGCAAATTGACAAAATCCTCCAAAAACGGCAAAAAAATGCCTCTAAACGTGCGGAGGATGAACGAAAGAGAGACGGACGATGAGAGAAAGTTTTGTATTTTATCGAAGTTTTTACGAAAGTTTCAAAAAGTTTCCGAAAAAAGAACGGCTGCAACTTTTCGAAGCTGTTTGTGCCTACGCTCTGGACGAGATCGAGCCGGAGAATCTTCCGGGAATGGCCGAAGTGGTCTTCACCCTATTGAAACCACAGCTCGACGCGAATCTGCGCAAGTATGAGAACGGTCTAAAAGGTGGACGTCCTCCAAAACCTAACGGAAACCAAACCGAAACCAAAGCAAAACCTAAAAGAAACCAAACCGAAACCAAACCGAAACCCAATGATAATGTAAATGATAATGTAAATGATAATGTAAATGATAATGTAAATGAGCCCGGTTTTCCTTTCCTCTCCTCTTCATCAATTCTCAACCACCTGAACGAGACCACGGGAAGCTCGTACCAGCTGGACCAGGAGACAGCGGACCGGATCGCTGAGCTCAAAGCGGAAGGGTACCGTGAGGAGGACTTTATCAGGGTCATCGACTCGAAGACGATCGAATGGCTGGATGAACCGAAGATGCGGAGATATCTGAGACCGTCGACCCTATTCGGCCCGAAGTTCAGGGAGTACGCCGGAGCTCCAGAGCCGATCGAGGCGATAGAGGAGAAGAGGGCCGAGGCGGAACGTGACGAGCTGATACGAGAGAGGGACGACCTAAAGGGAGAATACTCGGCCGTTGATACGCAGATCCGTGACCTGGAGCGGGACGGATACGATAAGCACATCACCGAATGGCATCAACTCGATACGAAGCGCTTCCAGCTGGAGCGGAACATTGAGAACTTGAACAAACGGATCGCAGCGATAGGAGGGATGGCATGACTAATCGAGAGAAATATGACTGGCTTATAAAGGACGCCATGAGACCGGGATCTCGTCGGTCATACTGCAACGATCTCATCAAACCGATCTACTATAAGGACCCGAAGAGACGGTGTGCCTGGTACGAGAACGGGGAGATCTTCGTCCGCAGCTGCGAGGAGTGCAAGATCAAGTTTGGGAAGTGGCTGAGAGAGGAGGCGGACGAGTGAAGAACGTGCAGATCTCTATGGCAGAGACATCGGACAAGTACGCGGAGTTCCTGGAGAAGTTCAAGCCGAAGAAGACCACGGATGACTGCTACACGCCCGAGAACGTATACCAGGCGATCAAGGGCTGGGTGCTTCGGACTTATAAGATCCGAGACGATCAGATCGTGCGACCATTTTGGCCAGGCGGAGATTATGAGCGGTTCAACTATCCCGATGGCTGCGTCGTCCTGGATAATCCGCCATTCTCCATCCTGAGCGAGATCGTCGGCTTCTATAACGAGAACGGCATCAGCTTCTTCTTATTTGCTCCATATCTGACAAACTTCGGAACGGGAAAAGCGTGCTGCCATGTAATCACCGGGACATCGATCGAATACGAGAACGGAGCAAGGGTCGACACGTCCTTCCTGACGTCGCTGGATGATCGGCTGGTCGTAGGATCTCCGGAGCTGGGGCGCTTGATAAAAGAACAAGATGATGCAAACGTAGCGAAAAAGAGGCGAGAGCTGCCGAAGTACGCATATCCCGACCACGTTCTGACCGCTTCGATGGTCGGATATATGGCGAAGCACGACACTCCATACGAGCTGAAGAAATCCGATGCGGTCCATATCAGACTGCTGGACGCTCAACGAGGCCACGGCAAGGCACTTTTCGGGTCGGGCTTCCTACTGAGCGACCAGGCAGCGGCGGAAAAGGCAGCGGCGGAAAAGGCAGCGGCGATTCGCTGGCCGCTGAGTGAGAGAGAGCTGGAACTTATCAAGAGGATAGGAGGGAACAGATGAGCAAAACATATATACGTTTAAACCACTTCACACGGGACGACAAGTTCAAAGAAATCAAAAGAGAGTGGGAAGAACAAAACCCCGACACGTGTTTATTGCCGTACACGATGAAACTTGAGCGGGGCAAAGCAAAATGGGAGTGCGTCGCGGCGAGGGTGTGGCGTTGTTCAAACTGCAAAACACCGTTTCCTATGATGACCGATTTTAACTACTGTCCCAAATGCGGCGCAGAAATGGAGGGGAAATAATGGAAAACAATACAAACAACAGCAGGTCGGGGGTCGGTTTTACTGGTCTTTTGGCCATCACGTTCATTGTTTTGAAACTACTGGGAAAAATCAGCTGGTCGTGGGTCTGGGTCTTGTGCCCGCTCTGGATCACGGCAGCCATCGGCCTGATAGCGTGGCTGATTATATTTATCAATATCTGGCGAAAATAGACAGCAGAGGAGGAAAAATGAAAGATAGAGATTGCGAAACCTGCGTTCACGCCAAACCTTTCGGCGGAGAGAACGACAACAGATGCGAAGTATGGGAATGCGAATATATAAACCGCCAGGAGGCCATCGAGGCATACAAGGCAAGGAGAGACAATGAAAAACAAGGAAAAGGGAACCAAATGAGATTGATAGACGCTGACGCATTAAGCAGGGCCATGTACCACGAGGCCTTTGAAACAGACAGCGACTGGCAAAGGTGGGATAGTGGTCTTTGGATTCGCTACAAAATGTTTGAGAACGCACTCAAAAACGTGCCAACCATCGAGATAGACCTTGTAAGGTGCGGGGAGTGTAAGAAGCATGGTAAGAATAGTTGCCCAATGACTTTTACATATGCAGTAATTACAGATGACAATAATTATTGTACTTATGCAGAAAGGAGAAGCGATGGACATACTGATTAAGGGGATGGAGATGCCAAGATTTTGTGCTGATTGTCCCTTTAGGGAAACGAAATACGACCCCGGATATTATCAGTACGAAAAATGTAAAGCATCAGGTAGGATCTTCAATGAGTGCAGGTTTGATGTTAACACTTTTGCAGAAAGGCTTAACGACTGCCCGTTGGTGGAGATCAAGACACCGCACGGGAAACTGATAGACAGAAGTGTACTTTTCGAGGAATACCAAAACTTATGCAACGGGATACTGTGCAGGGATTGTAGTTTTTTCGAAAACAACAGTTGCAGTTTAGAAGAGTGGCTGTTGAATGCCCCGACAATAATAGAAGCGGAGGAATGATATGGGAGTAAAGGAAATAGTTAACCGCTTATATGCATATAAGGACGAGTCCAATGACAAAAGACTCAACGACCTCATAGACGATGCTATTAAACTCATAATAGACCTTATGAGCGAATTGAAAGGAGAATGATATGGGAGGAATATACATACCTAATATGGAGATGCCGGAAGAGGGTGAACGCATAGTCATATTGATTAAAAGCAATGGCAAATGCTCTTATTATAGACAAGAAGACACCGAATATGGAATTTGTGAGCCAATACAAACAGGTACAGCCATACAAATCCCCACACCGCACGGCAGGCTGATAGATAGGGACGCCGTGCCAGAAGTGAGTGCCGATCCCTTCGAGGAGGCGGCGTTTCAGGATGTGCTTGACGATATGCCGGTAATTTTAGAAGCAGAGGGGAGATCATGATTAATCAACTGATATAAGGGAGAATCAAATGGCTATAGTTAAGAGAGACACGATCAGCCGTGAGGCATTCGAGGAACTTATGGCGGAACTGAAGACGATGATCCGTGCCGGCGCAGATCCGGAAGTGATGATTCGTACGATCAACAACGCAGAGCACCGGGTGATTCAGTACATAGACGAGAAAGATGCGGAGAAGTTCAAGATCCCGAGCTGGATGAACGAGATCAGATATTAGACATGACGGTACGAGACTACTTGAGACAGTACGAAAAGGCGAAAAGACGGGTGCGGCGATTAGAGGCGAACTACCACGAGCTGGAAGAGATAGCCGGGGCGGTCAAGTCACCGATGGACCAGGACGGACAGCCGAAGAGCTTCACGATCACGAAGCCGACGGAGGACAAGGCCATCCGACTGGCAGAGGCGCTGACCGAGTTAGAAGCTGCCCGGGAAGAAGCTGAGGCGATCCTGGTTGGTATGTATCACGTCCTGGATAAGATCGACGGGGTATATGGTGACATCCTCATTGACCGCTATATCAGCCTGATGCGATGGGAGGACATAGCGGACAGCATCCACTACTCGCTCCGGCAGACTCACCGTCTCCATCAGAAGGCGATGGAAATGCTCCGGGATCTGATCGAATAAAAAAATGGCACAGTATGGCACACTTTGTCATGTTATGCTTATAGCGTCAGAAGAGGGCAACCTTAAAGACGAATCACCACCAGGCGGGTGACTCCCGCCACATATCGGCATAGAAGCCTCCAACAGAGACCCGGCGCGACTCCGGGAATGCCGAATCACTAAACCATACCCCTAAGCAAAGGGACGGACTCAATGACTTCCGTCCCTTTTGCATAGGAGGGAACATGATCGAGATTAATGGCAAGGCCATCACATTGACAAGAGGCAATACGGCTCAAATAGCCGTAGATATAACAGACGCGGAGGGCACGGTATACGTCCCGCAGTCCGGCGACGTGATCCAGTTTAAATGCAAGAAGACCTGGCTGAGCTCTGAGACGCTCATCCTGAAGTCGATACCGACGGACACGCTGGAGCTCAAGCTGGAGCCGGAAGACACCGCAGAGCTGCCATTTGACTCGTACGTCTACGATATAAGGCTGACAGATGCGAGCGGAAACGTCGACACATTTATTAGCAAAGGCATCCTGACCATATCAGAAGGAGGCGACTGATGGCCGAACTAAAGGGCAAGCTGACGCCGATCGGATCGCTGTCCGGGAAGCTGTCACCGGCTGGGGAACTGTCCGGATCGCTTAACCGTGTAATCGTCCAGCCGGAGATCTACACCGGGCCGACTCTAATCATACCGGGCGACAGTCAGCAGATCCTCGACACGAACGGGAAGCAGCTGACGGACGACATCATCATAGAGAAGATCCCGGAGCCCGAACTGGTCCGCGTAGTATGCGATCAGGAGTTCAGCCTGGCAGATACGAACTTCCCGAACTGGACACCGTCAACTACTGCGGCAGCCATCAAAGCCTCGCAGAATATCACGACCGAAGTGCTGGACATGGCCGCGTATGAATACATTCTCAAATGGGAGACGTCATTCTTCGCAGCATATCAGAGCGGGGCGACTATGAAGGCCCAGGTCATCTACGAGACAGCCGACCAGTATCAGCAGATCAGAAGGCAGCCGAACAGCTTGGCCAACCTTCAGGCGCTGAACTTTAACAGCAATACTTGCACGACATACTTCACTTGTCCATTGATGCGCTACTACACGACTGCGGGAGCGTCGAGCTATACGCACTCGCTATCATACGGAATCTATCCGGCGCTCGTCGCTGCGACATTCTCGAACTCTACGAGCCTGACGCCGACGCTGACGGTCAAGACGCCGACGATCAACGCGCGATGCAACGCGTCATACTTCGCCACGGCAAGAGCGGCCGAACTGGATCAGGCGAACTCAAAGATTCACCTGGTCGGGAAGCTCTACAAGCAAGAGATCCCCGGAGAGGTCCGCGCTATGTACGAAGAGATGTATCAGCGCTATATCAGCGAAGGAGCGATTTGATGGCTAAACCATTCGCCAGGCAGTTCTACAGCTCGAAAGCATGGCAGACGTGCCGGAACGAATACGCCAAGCGCGTCGGCCTACTCTGTGAGAACTGTCTCCGGCAAGGGATATACAAGCCGGGGGTCATCGTTCACCACAAGATCGAGCTGGACCCGGTCAACATCGAGAACCCGGAGATCACTTTGAACTTCGAAAACCTCGAGCTACTATGCAGAGACTGCCACGCCAAGATTCACGATTTAAGCGGGGGCAGATGGTCAAAGGTAAACGAGGCAAGGAAGACGAAGAAACTCGCTGAAAACCGCTATTTTGTGGACGAAAACGGACGCGTCACGGCGAAAGACGCCCCCCCTGCGACGAATGAGGGCGAGCTACTATAGACAAGTCGGAGGCCAAGCGGTCTTAGGAAGACAAACTGGTAAGACAACTCCTTGGCTCACAGAACGACATGGCTACGATCCGACTTCTATTTTGTGGACGAAAACGGACGCGCCACGGCGAAAGACGCCCCCCCTGCGACGAATGAGGGCGAGCTACTATAGAC
>JAZQFQ010000022.1:0-23876 GCA_045539595.1 Eubacteriales bacterium
AGATTTCCGCCATCCGTCCACACTGTCTTGCACCAAACGACAGCTCTCTGCAGTGGAATAAATGAGGAATAATTCCTTCATCGCATTTGAAATATCAACGGGGCTATTATACCACCTTTGACCTCACTTGTCAATAGTGAATACAGATTATTTTTTCAGCGGCATGGTCCAGCCGTAGGTATCCTCAACTCTTCCCCACTGAATGCCGGTAAGAGTATCATACAGATGCTGGGTAACCTCGCCGATCTGTCCGTTATTCACGGGATAGTGTACACCCTGATAGAACAGCTCACCGATAGGAGAAACAACGGCTGCGGTGCCGCATCCCCATGCTTCCTCAAGGGTTCCGTTCTCCATAGCTTTCTTCAACTCATCAATGCTGAGAAGGCGCTCGTGCACCGTATAGCCCTCATTCTTCAGAACTTCAATACAGGACTTTCGGGTAATACCGGGCAGAATGGATCCGGTCAGCATAGGCGTCACGATTTCGCCGCCAATCTTGAACATGACGTTCATAGCGCCTACTTCCTCGATATACTTGCGCTCAACACCGTCCAGCCAAAGCACCTGAGAATATCCCTGCTCCTCCGCGCGCTTGCCGGCACGGTTGCTGGCCGCATAGTTACCGCCGCACTTGGCATAACCGGTACCGCCGCGAACCGCGCGGACATCCTGATCTTCGATCATGATCTTAACGGGGTTAATGCCTTCCTTATAGTAGCTGCCCACGGGAGAGGCAATGATAACAAAGGTAGCGTTATGCACGGCATGCACACCCAATGTCTCATCGTTACCGTACAGGAAGGGACGGAGGTACAAAGAGGTTCCGGGGGCGGAAGGCGTCCAATCCTGCTCACACTGAACAAACGCAGTCAGAACTTCCAGAGCATCCTCCTCGGGGATCTGGGGCAGGCAGAGACGCTCAGCGGAGTTGTTCATCCGACGGATATTCTCCATGGGACGGAACAACTGCACCGTGCCGTCGGCACGGCGATATGCCTTAAGTCCTTCAAAAATCTCCGCGCCGTAATGGAGCACGGTAGACGCGGGATGGATAGCAATCGGAGCAAAAGGGATAATTCTGGCGTTGTACCAGCCCTTCTCCGAATTATAATCCATCATAAACATATGATCGGTAAAGATCTTACCGAAGCCAAGGGTACTGCTGTCCGGCTTTTCCTTCGGGCAGGTGGTTCTGGTAATGGAAATATTCATTGACTTAACCTCCAACATATTCTGCGCCCAATTTCAGCGCCTTACGGTTTGCATCCAGCATATCGGCACGCTTGGCAGATACAACCTTTGCTAAAGCGGCCTCGATGCCTGCATCACCGAAATCGTTCAATTCAGAGAGCATCTTGCCCACAATAATCATGTTGGCAAGAGTGGGGATACCGTTTTCACTGGCCAGGCGGGTGGCAGGGATGTAGACAACCTTCACGTCATCCCGTTCCACCTTGCGCTCAATCAGCGTAGAATCGGCAAGGATCAGACCGCCGGGAACCACGGAGGATTCGTACTTGTCCAGAGAAGGCAGGTTCATAGCTACCAGTACATCTGGTGCAGACACGATGGGAGAACCAACAGCATCATCGCTGAGAATCACACTGCAGCTGGCCGTACCGCCGCGCATTTCGGGGCCGTAGGAGGGCAGCCAGCTTACCTGCTTTTCGTCCAGCAGGCCTTTATATGCCAAGAATTTGCCGGCAAACAGAATACCCTGTCCGCCGAATCCGGAAAACAAAAACTGTCTTGTGCTCATTTGTCCTGTGCCTCCTGTGCCGATCTGTCTTTATACACGCCGAGAGGATAATAGGGGATCATACGCTCGTCGATCCATTCCAAAGCCGCCTTCGGCGTCATACCCCAGTTGGTCGGGCAGGAAGAAAGAACCTCGATAAGAGAGAAGCCTTTTCCGTCGATCTGGTTCTGGAATGCCTTTTTGATGGCTTTTTTTGCCTGGCGGATATTCTTTACGTTGTTCACGGTAACGCGTTCCAGATACTCGGGACCGTCCAACTCAGACAGCATCTCGCATACACGGATCGGGAAGCCGCACTGCTTCACATCACGTCCGTAAGGAGAGGTCTGGGTAACCTGACCAGGCAAGGAGGTGGGAGCCATCTGACCGCCGGTCATACCGTAAATTGCGTTATTGATGAAGATGATGGTGATATTCTCGTTTCTTGCGGCGGCGTGAACCGTCTCCGCCATACCGATGGATGCCAGATCACCGTCACCCTGGTATGTAAACACGATGTGGTTTTCGGGATCGGCGCGTTTTACACCGGTGGCAACCGCCGGAGCACGGCCGTGAGCCGCCTCGATCATATCACAGGCAAAATAGTTGTATGCCATAACGGAACATCCAACGGGAGCAACGCCGATGGTCTTTCCCTCGATGCCCAGCTCATCGATTACCTCGGCAACCAGACGGTGAACGATACCATGGGTACAGCCGGGGCAATAGTGCATGGGCGCATCCGTCAGCGCATGGGGTTTATCAAATACTACCATTAGTTTGCACCTCCATTTTCAGCAACCTCTTTGATGGAAGCCAGTACCTGCTCCGGTGCGGGAATCATACCGCCGGCGCGGTTGCAAAGGAACACAGGTTTCTTGCAGGAAGTTGCCAATTTAACATCTTCAATCATCTGGCCCATGGAAAGCTCCACGGAGATGAATGCTTTTACTTTATCGGCCGCCTTGGCAAAGGCTGCCTTGGGGAACGGCCATACGGTGATGGGACGGATCAGACCGACCTTGATGCCCATCTTGCGAGCCTCATCCACAGCATTCTTGGATACACGAGCGGCAATGCCAAATGCGGCTACGCAGATCTCAGCATCATCCATCATGTACTCCTCGTACATGGCTTCGGTTTCCTCAATCAATTTATACCGCTCATAGCGCTCAAAGTTGTACTTCTCAAGCTCATCCGGCTGGAGGAACAAGGAGTTAACGATATTGTGGGGACGACTCATCTTGGTACCGGTGGTGGCCCAGGGCTTCTCAACCGTCTGTGATGCTTCAAAATCCAGGGAAACGGGCTCCATCATCTGTCCCATGGTACCGTCCGCCAGGATCATGGAAGTCATGCGGTATTTATCCGCCAACTCAAATCCCTTTACGGTGAGGGATGCCATTTCCTGCACGGAAGCGGGAGCAAGAACGATCATGTGATAATCGCCGTGTCCGCCGCCGCGGGTAGCCTGGAAGTAGTCGGATTGGCTGGGCTGGATACCGCCAAGGCCGGGGCCGCCGCGCTGTACGTTGACAACCAGGGCGGGCAGATCCGCACCGGCCAGATAGGACAGGCCTTCACTCTTCAAAGAAATTCCGGGGCTGGAGGACGATGTCATAACGCGCAAGCCGGTAGAAGCCACGCCGTATACCATATTGATAGCGGCCACTTCGCTCTCCGCCTGCAAAAAGGTTCCGCCGATTTTCGGCATCTTCTTTGCCATGTATGCCGCGATCTCCGTCTGAGGAGTGATCGGGTAACCAAAATAGTGACGGCAGCCGGCCAGGATCGCGGCTTCCGCGATGGCCTCGTTGCCTTTCATCAAAACTTTTTCTGCCATTTTGTCCACTTACCTTTCTACCTTAATTACGCAATCGGGGCACATCATTGCGCAAGATGCACAGCCGACGCACGCGTCCTCATCTGTGATCTCCGCGGGATGGTGACCTTTTTTATTGATTTTTTCCTGGGCAAGGCGGAGAAGCTTTTTGGGACAAGCATCCACGCACAAACCACATCCTTTACAGATATCCGTCTTGAATGTCAGTTTTGCCATTTTCATCACCTCATTAAATCATAGCAAGTTTATGGGCAAGTCCATAGGACTTTGCTTTAGAAATATTTTTTCTGGAGCTGCAGAGGAAACAGATTGGGAATCTTCCCAGCCAGTTTCTCATACAGATCCGCTTTCACTGTGGTCATTACCACAGGAATCCCCATGGCGGATGCCACATTCTCCGCATACCGGACGGAAGCCAGTACATCATCGGGAGTGGTTTCCTCCCCTAAATTAGAGTTATTGACAATGCCGGTAAAAGGAATTTTGCTGGCGGCCTCAATCTCACGAAGAACCTCCACGGTAGACTCCACGTCGGGTGTCAACGGGCGATATTGATTGATCACGGTCAGCATCTCGTAATCGTTTTCTGCCAGGATGGCGGGAGCCAGCCGTCCAAGAACGATAGCGCCGCTGTCATCCCCGCCGATATCGAGAATCATTTTCGTATCCCGATCCTCGGTAATACGATATAGATTCTCCGGCAGCGCGGGAATATCCAGATTGGTATTGGCGTAGCGGGAACAGATCATCTCGATACCGGATGCGGCAAAATCCGCTTCGCTGTCCTTAGTGCGGAAGTAGGGATTGACAATATCCAGATCCGCCACAGCCACGCTCGTGTACTGTTTTTTCAGATCCAATGCCAGATTGACCGCCACGTTGGTTTTGCCCGTTCCGTAGTGGCCGCACAGCATTGTCAGACGCTTATATTCCATGTGACAACCTCAAAGTTTGTTTCTCTGGATCTTGCCGCTGACCGTCTTGGGCAGGGAGTCACGGAACTCAACGATTCTCGGGTACTTATAGGGAGCGGTGCGATCCTTAACGTACTGCTGGATTTCCTTCTTCAGTGCGTCTGTTCCTTCGGTGCCGTTCACCAGAACGATGCTGGCCTTGACGATCTGTCCGCGCACCTCATCAGGAACAGCGGAAACACCGCACTCCAGAACGTAGGGCAATTCCATGATAACGCTTTCAATTTCGAAGGGTCCGATGCGGTAGCCGGAGGACTTGATTACGTCATCCACACGGCCCACGTACCAGTAGAATCCATCCTCATCCCGCCATGCCACATCACCTGTATGATAATAGCCGTCATGAAGGACTTCCGCTGTTTTCTCAGCATCGTTGTAGTATCCGGCAAACAAGCCGCAGGGCATGCCATTCTGCACGTTGATCACGATTTCGCCGGATTCGCCGACGGCCACGGACTGTCCGTCCGCATCCATCAGGGAAACATCATAAATGGGAGCCGGCTTACCCATCGATCCGATCTTGTGCGGTGCACCGGTCATATTGCCGATAATCATGGTGCTCTCGGACTGGCCGAATCCTTCCAGGATCTGCAGGCCGGTTGCTTTCTCAAACTGACGGTATACCTCGGGGTTCAGAGCCTCACCGGCGGTGGTCATATGCTTGACCGAGGAGAAATCGTACTTGGAAATATCCTGCTTGATCATCATGCGCAGCATGGTAGGCGGTGCGCAGAAGGTGGTGATATGATATTTCGCAAACATGGGCAGGATATCCGCCGCATCGAAGCGGTCGAAGTCGTAAACGAATGTAGCCGCCTCGCACAGCCACTGGCCATACAGTTTGCCCCACATGGCCTTTGCCCAGCCGGTATCGGATATGGTAAAGTGCAAGCCATCGGGATCCACGTTGTGCCAGTACTTGGCGGTGTGGAAATGACCGAGCGCGTATTTATACGTATGGGCAGCAATCTTGGGATAGCCGGAGGTACCGGAGGTAAAGTACATGAGCATCATGTCGTCGCCGCCGGGGGCATCCTCCGTGCGATGATAATGGGTGCTGTACAGCGTGTACTCCTCATCGAAAGTACGCCAGCCCTCACGTTCACCGTTTACGATCAGTTTATTCTTCAAATCAGGGCACTTCTCGGCCGCCAGATCTACCTGGTGAGCAGTATCACCGTCGGCCGTGCAGATGATAGCACTGACACCGGCGGACTGGAATCGATACTCAAAATCGTGTTCCTGCAGCTGATTGGTGGCGGGAATCGCGATGGCACCCAGTTTGTTCAGACCAAGCATAGCAAACCAGAACTGGTAATGCCGCTTGAGAACCAGCATAACGCGGTCGCCCTTTTTGATGCCGAGGGATTTGAAATAGTTGGCACACTGGGCGGAGGCCCGCTTCATATCCTTGAACGTCAGACGACGCTCCGTTTTGTCCCGGGAGATATGCATCATAGCCATCTTATCCGGTTCGCGCTCAGCAAGAGCATCGACCAGATCAAAGGCAAAATTGAAATGCTCCGTATTTTTAAAGGTAATGGACGTGGGCGTGCCGTTTTCGTTTTCCACCACATCGATAAACTTATGGTAAATACGGTCTTTGGTATCCTTCTGCACGGGAGTCTTCTGCGGCAGGGACGGCGTGCGGGTCAATTCGGGTATCGGCTCGCCTGTAGGATTCAGAACGATTGCATAGAATACGCAGTCCTTCCCTTTTACGGCGATCATACCGTGAGGAGTGGAGCTATCAAAATAAATGCTGTCGCCGGGGCCGAGGATCTCACGGTGCTCACCAATCTGGACCATCAGATATCCCTCCACCACCAAGTCGCATTCCTGACCGGCGTGGGTTGTCAGCTCAATGTCCCGGTTCTGGGCATTCTCATCGTAACGGCTGCGGACATACAACGGCTCCGCAATACGGTTCTGGAAAGCATAGGCCAGATTGTAGTATGTCATGCCGTGGGCTTCCGCGATCTCCTGGCCTTCGCCGAAGCGAGTCACAGTATAGGAACGCAGTGTGGGGCTGAAGCCCTCAATAATATCTGTGACGTTGACACTGAGTGCCAAGGCGCAGCGATAAATAAACGCGAAGTTCAGATCCGACTTTCCGTTCTCACAATCCAGATACTCCTCCACCGTAACGTCGGTTTTCTGCGCCATCTGTTCCGGTGTCAAGCCCTCGATCTCACGAAGTTCTCGGATTCGTCCGGCCATCTCACGGATTTTGAAGTCCAGAGCGGTCATTTGATTCATACAGTTACACTCCTTTTTCGGAACGAAAAAACACTCGTCCCAAAGTAATTGCTTTGAGACGAGTGTGAATATACTCATGCACCCGCGGTACCACTCAAATTGCAGTAGAACTGCCCCTCAGGATCTATCAATCCTTATGCATTCACGCAGCAATTACGGAGAGGTTCTACTCCCTTTCGGTTTCTTCCTCCCGGCTCTGAAGCTACAAACACAAGACAGTATCCGATGAACTTACACCAACCGTCATCTCTCTGCAGGATCATTTCCTGTGCACTCTTCGTCAACGCCTTTAAAACATAGTAATTATATCACATGTATGAGTATCTGTCAAGAATATTTTACAATTGTACGCATCAAAGCAAATAATTTTACAGTTTGTTTCTCTGGATTTTTCCGCTGATAGTCTTCGGCAGTTCCGTTTTGAATTCAACGATTCTCGGATACTTATAAGGCGCGGTGTGATTCTTGACGTAAGTCTGAATCTCCTTCTTCAGCTCCTCGCTGGGCACAGTTCCCTTGGTGAGAACAATGCTGGCCTTCACCACCTGGCCGCGGACTTCATCCGGTGCGGCGGACACGCCGCATTCCAAAACATAAGGAAGTTCCATGATAACGCTTTCCACTTCGAAGGGTCCGATGCGGTAGCCTGAGGATTTGATCACATCATCCACGCGGCCAACGTACCAATAGAAACCGTCCTCATCGCGCCATGCGGTATCGCCGGTATGGTAATATCCGTCATGCCAAACTTCCTTGGTGCGCTTTTCATCATTATAGTATCCGGAGAAAAGACCGCAGGGGATCTTCTCACTGGTACGAACCACGATCTCGCCCGGCTCACCGTCAGGCACGGAGTTGCCATCCGCATCCACGATGTCCACATCGTAGATCGGTACCGGCTTACCCATGGAACCCAGTTTGTGAGTGCCGCCCATCAGATTGGCGATGGTCAGAGTAAGCTCGGTCTGCCCGAAGCCTTCCATGATCTGGAGGCCGGTTGCCTTCTCAAACTGGCGGTAAACCTCCGGGTTCAATGCCTCACCGGCCGTGGTCATATGCTGCACCGAGGACAAATCGTACTTGGAAATATCCTCTTTTATCATCATACGGAGCATGGTCGGAGGAGCACAGAACGTGGTGATCTGATATTTCGCAAACATGGGAAGAATGTCGGAAGCATCAAAACGGTCAAAGTCGTATGTAAATACAGCGCATTCGCACATCCACTGTCCGTAAAGTTTGCCCCACAGTGCCTTACCCCAACCGGTATCAGAGATGGTAAAGTGCAGGCCGTTGTTGCTGGCACCGTGCCAGTATTTGGCGGTAGGATAGTGGCCCAGCGGATATTTATAGCTGTGCGCGGCGATCTTCGGATATCCGGTTGTACCGGATGTGAAGAACATCAGCATCAGATCGTCGCCGCAAGGTGTCTCTTCGGTACGGTAATAGTGAGTGCTGTACAGCGGATATTCCGCGTCGAAGTCACGCCAACCGTCGCGCTGTCCGCCCACAAGAATTTTGGTTTTCAGTGTAGGACAAGTAGCCTGTGCCAGATCGATCTGGTTGGCCACGTCTCCATCCGCGGTACAGAGCACCGTGCTGACACCGGCGGACTGGAAGCGATATTCAAAATCGTGCGCCTGCAGCTGATTGGTGGCGGGGATAGCAATTGCACCCAACTTATGCAGACCAAGGATCGCAAACCAGAACTGATAATGCCGCTTCAGCACCAGCATGACGCGATCGCCTTTCTGGATACCGATGGACTTGAAGTAGTTGGCGCACTGTGCCGATGCACGCTTGATCTGGTCGAAGGTGAACCGGCGCTCCACCTTATTTCGATCGATGTGGATCATGGCCAGTTTATCCGGAGATTTCTTTGCGATGGCGTCCACGATGTCGAAGGCGAAATTGAAGGAATCCTCATTATGGAAATCCAGGGATTGCAGATACCCGTTTTCATCCTCCACAGCGGAAATAAACTTCTCACTGACCAGATGCTCTTGCTCCGCGTGAGACGCAATCAATGTTTCCCGTACGGTGGTTTCCGCTTCATCCTCGCCCGGAAGCACCACGGCAACAAACAAACATTCCTGACCGTCCACCGCGATCATACCGTGAGGGGTAGAACTGTTATAATAGATACTGTCACCTTCACTGAGGTACTCCACATTATCGCCGACCTGGATTTTCAGGCGGCCCTTCATGATGAAGTCGAACTCCTGACCGGAATGCTTGGTTAGATGGATGGGCTTGTTCTGCAATTCTTCACTGTACTCGTAAGTAACCCAGTAGGGTTCGGCGATCTTCTTGCGGAACAGCGGTGCCAGGTTCTGAATGGTGATTCCATTCTCCTTGGCGGTTTCCTGACCCTGTCCTTTACGGGTGACCGTGTAGGAAGAAAGACGGGCACTTTTACCTTCCAGAAGATCCGTAATTCCAATTCCAAAGGCCAGAGAACATTTATGAATAAATGTAAACGGGAAATCCTGTTTTCCGGACTCATACAGCCGATACTCCTCCAAGCTGACTTCCGTCAGTTTGGCCATTTCTTCTTCCGTCAAAGAGGCAATCTCGCGCATTTCACGAATTCGCTGTGCGACCTCGTGCAGCTTACTTAATTCTACCGTTGCCATTCTTTGCTCCTCCTTTTGGATCATAAAAATAAATAAAACCCGTCTCAAAGTTTTCTTTGAGACGGGTGTAATAACTACATCCGCGGTACCACTCAAATTGCAGTAGAACTGCCACTTAGGATCCATCAATCCTTATGCATTGACGCAGCAATCACGAAAGGCGTCTACTTACCACACCGGTGTTCGGGCCTTCGGCTCAGAAGGGATGGGCTGTTCCTGACACCTGCCATCGGCTCACACCAACCGCCGATTCTCTGGGGACAAACATCAGAAGCCGTCTTCATCACAGCCTTTAATTGTGTTAGATTATAGCACAGCGTTTCTACGTTGTCAAGAACTTTTTTCAAATTTTCTGACAACTTTTTAGAGGGCGCTTACCGCTGCATTTCCTCGATATGATACACATAATCCAGCGTGCGCAATGCTTCGATAATCTCCTTATGCGTCTTGTATTTTTTCAATTCGGCACTGCTGATGGTGATCGCCACAGAATAGACACTGAGCCCGGAATTCACATAGGCAGGATTGGATTCGATGTCATCGATGGTCAAACCAAGCCGACGGATCGTGGTAACGAAATTCTGCAGGTATGTGCTGCTGATCAACTCCAGATGCACCTCAAAATGATTGGAGCGATTTTTCAGATACACCTCAAACGCCGGGAAGAAAGAGAGACTGCACAAAAGGGCGAAGAAGGAAATGATCGCAACCGTGTAGTATCCCGCACCGGCGGTCAATCCAATGATGCCGCAGGTCCAAAGGCCGACGGATGTGGTCAGACCTTTGATCTGGTTGCGGGAACTGAACAAAACCGAATTGACGCTGATAATAGCACTGGCGATAATGGTAGCGGCGGAAATGAGGGGGAATTCCACAGTTTCGCTGATACCGATAAATACATCCAGCATCATAGCGATCGTGGATGCCAAGGAAACCAGAATGAACGTGCGAAGTCCGGCCGAGTGGCGCTTACTGGATCGCTCACAGCCGATGATAGCGGCTAATCCCACCGACAAAAGGATGCGGAAAAGGATAGACCATATATTGATATTGATGGACCACTGTCCCAAAAAGGACGCGATCGGATCGATAACGGGTGTATTCATGACATTCTCCTTATCTTCTGTTTCTCTGGCGCTGGCGAGGGATCGGCACCGCATTGTAGTGCTCTTCCGCCGCCTGTGTAAAGGCCAGTTCTTCCTCATTCACGGGATGCTGGGGAATTTCCTCCTGGATTTTCTGAATGCGCTCGATAAGCAATTCCAGCGAGGATTTTGCCTCTCCGCTTTCGGTGGTTTCCTCCACCGCAACGATCTCCTCAAGCTTGTTGGAATAGGATCCGGACAAATAGAGCGAAAGTTTGGCACAGGCTGGGCCGATCAGTTCGTAAAGAATACATGCAGAAAGTATAATGGTTTGCAAAGCACTTCCCACTTCCCCGCCCAACGTACGGGCGCCGAGGGCTGCCAGACCGATGGCAACGCCGGCCTGGGGTACAAGGGCCATACCGAGGTAGTTGCGTACCTCCTTCTTCTTTTTCACAAACAGACATCCAAGGAAGGAGCCAAAATACTTACCGATAATACGACCGAAGAAATACAGAATCGTTATCAAAAGAAGCGGCACCGCACCGGTTGCGGCGGACACGCCGAACAGAGCATCCAGATCGAAGTTCAAGCCGGAGCGCACAAAATACAGCAGCAGAATGGGCGGGCTGAAATAGTTGAGTTGCTTGAACAGTTTATCATCCGCTGCAATATTCACATACACCGTACCCATGGACATACATCCCAGTAGTGGGGAGATCTCCAATAGGGCGCAGATGCCGCAAAAGGCGAACAGAAACGCAACGGCAATAATCAGGCGGTTGTCGGTGGAGCGATCTTCAATCATCCATTTCATAAAGAAGCCAAACACACCGCCGAGAAGAAGTACGCCGACGTTTGTGAGAAGCGGCATGACCACGCTGATTAAGCTGAAAGGCTCACCGGAAATGGTTGCGGCAGCAACGGAGATCGCGGTACTGTACATAAGAAGCGCAACAATATTATCCACAGCAATCAGCTGCAGCAGCGTATCGACGAAATCGCCCTTGGCACGGGTCTGCCGGATCGTCATAACCGTCGAAGCGGAGGATGTGGCGGCTGCCAGCGCAGCCAGAACCAGAGAGAACACCAGATCCAGACGAAGGACAACAAACAAGAGGACAAACACGATGCCGGATGCCAAAAATGCTTCGCATATGGTGATGATTATGACCTTAACGCCATTCTTTTTCAAAGCAGAAAAACGGAAATACTGTCCGGTACTGAATGCAATGAAAGCGAGGGCAATATCGGCTAAAAAGTCCATGCCCCCGATCACCTGTCCCGGAATCAGATCCAGGCAGTACGGTCCCATGAGAACACCGGTAATAATGTACGCGGTGACATTGGGCAAGCGAAGCTTCTTGGTAATACGGGTCATCAAAAAACCAAAAAACAGCATAAAGGCAACGGAAATAATGATCGTTGCCACGGGGGACGATTGCTGTAAATTGTGATAAATCTCTCTGAACATTTTGCCTTCTTTCTATGTAACCAAGGTCTGCAACACACAGCAAGTACATAAATGATATACTCAGATATTATATCACAATGAAAAGCACATTTCAATAGCAGACGGAAACAATCCGCAGGAATTCTCCTGTAAAATAAGTGGCTCCCATTTTACCATAAAACTCACACAGTTTCACATCGTATCTATTGATTCATTTTCTGAAACATGATATAATAAGTAGAATATTGCAATTTTGCATGTTATTATCCCAAAGGAGAGCATTATGCTGTTTGGAAAACATATAAACCGATATTATCTGAAATACTTGCCTATGCTCCTGCTCGGCGTGATCGCACTGATCGTTGTAGACTATATGCAGCTGCTGGTACCGGAGTTGTACAAAATGGTCATCAACGGCATCAACGACGGTGCTGTGGAAATCGACGGCGTACTGCACACCTTTGATATGGATTTTTTGTTGGACAGAATCTGTCTGCCTATGATCTTCATCATCCTGTCCATGGTGATCGGACGTTTTCTGTGGCGCATCTGCTTTTTTGGATCCGGTATCCGGGTGGAGACGGATCTGCGCGGACGGATGTTTGATCACTGCAAGGATCTCTCCCAGCAGTACTACCAGAACAACAAAGTCGGGGATCTGATGTCCTTGTTCACCAACGATCTGGAGACCGTACAGGACTGCTTTGGGTCCGGTATTCTGATGTTCTGTGATGCTTTGTTCCTCGGCGTCCTTGCCTTCAACAAAATGATGCATATGGACATCCTGCTCACACTGCTCTCCATGATCCCCATGGCTCTTCTGCTGGCGGGCGGATTGATCCTCAGTAAGTATCTGACACTGAAATGGGAAAATCGGCAGGCAGCCTTCTCCAAACTGTCCGATTTTTCCCAGGAAAGCTTCGCGGGCATCGCCGTGATTAAGGCCTTTGTGAAGGAAGCCAAAGAATTGATGGCTTTCCGGAAACTGAACCGGGACAACGAAGACGCGAACATCGCCTACACCAAGTTGTCCGTCAGCCTGAATATTTCCGTCACCTTGCTGGTGGAGTCCGTGATTTGTGTGATCCTGGGTTACGGCGGATATCTGGTACACGAGGATGTGCTGAACGCCGGCGAACTGGTGGAGTTCATCGGCTATTTCACAGCCATCGTTTGGCCGGTTATGGCGATCTCTCAGTTGATTGAAATGCGCTCCCGCGGCAAGGCTTCCCTGAACCGTATCGGTGAGCTGCTGGAGGCTAAACAGGACGTAATCGATCGGAATAACGTGACCGCGCCGGATGTGCTCCGGGGTAACATCGAATTCCGCCATCTGACCTTCCGTTATCCGGACGGTGATTACGATGTGTTGAAAAACGTATCCTTCCGCATCAACGCAGGAGAAAACGTGGGTATCATCGGCAAGACCGGATCGGGCAAAACTTCCCTTGTGGATCTGATCCTACGCACCTATAACGTCCCCGACGGAACTATTTTCCTGGACGGGCACGATATCAATTCCCTGTCTATCCATTCCGTCAGACAGAATGCCGCCTATGTGCCCCAGGACAACTTCCTGTTCAGCGACACCATTGAAAACAACATCGCCTTTGCTACCGACAATGGCACGCAGGATGATGTAATCCAGGCGGCCAAGATGTCCGATGTGCACGACAACATTGTGGATTTCCCCGAGGGATATAAGACCGTATTGGGTGAGCGCGGTGTGACCGTATCCGGCGGCCAGAAACAGCGCATTTCCATCGCCCGGGCGCTGATGAAGAACGCACCCATTCTGATTCTCGACGACTCGGTTTCCGCCGTGGACGTAAAAACCGAGAAATCTATTCTGGAAAATCTGCGCCGGCAGAGAGCGGGCATGACCACCATACTCATTGCCCATCGTATCTCTACCATTGAGCAGATGGACAAACTGCTTTTTATCGATGACGGCGAAATCATCGCCATCGGCACGCACAGCGAATTGTACGAAACCTGTCCCCCGTACAGAAGTATGGTGGATCTGCAGAAACTGGACGATCTGGAAAAAGAACACGGAAAGGAGGCGGCAGCTCATGCGTGAATACTTCCCTTTGCTCTTTACCGGTGCCGCCATCGGCTTGTTCTCCTTGATCTTTTTGATTGCTTATCTTTCTATCAAAGATAAAAAAGAAGCCATCGGCTTCGATCGGAACATGAAGGATTCCGAGATTGCCCGCCGGCTTCTGGCCTACGCCAAGCCCCACTGGAGGAGTTTCCTTCTGGTGCTGTTCCTCATGCTGTTCTCCATTGCCTACGATATCCTCTCACCGCTGATCGTTGGAAATGTGGAGGAAATGATCAAGGACGATTTCCCCGTGTCGGATTTGTTTCTGTATGTAGCGTTCTACGCGGGCATTCTGATCGTTTCTCTGGTCTGCTCCTACATCCAGGCTGTGGTTTTGCAGAAAACCGGCCAGAAGATTCTCTCGAACATACGCGAGGATTTGTTTATCCATATCGAAAGTTTGTCACACGCCCAGCTGAACAGCATGCCTGTGGGCAAGCTGGTTACCCGTGTGACCAACGACACCAACGCCATCTCCATGATGTTCACCAACATTCTGGTGAATCTGATCAAGAACGCGTTTATCATCGTGGGCGTGTTGACCGCCATGCTGTGTCTCAACTACGGGCTGACGCTGATGGTACTTTGCTTTGTACCCTTTATCGTTCTGTTTACCGTCATCTTCCGCAAATTCTCCCGCAAGGCCTACCGTAAGGTGAAAGACGGCACAACGGACATCAACACCTTCCTGTCCGAGCATCTGTCCGGCATGAAGATCATCCAGATTTTCAACCGGGAACAACGGAAAAAGCAGGAGTTCGACAACAAAAACGCCGCCCTTGGCAAAGCCAAAAAGCAGCAGATTTTTGTATTCGGTATCTTCCGTCCCATCGTATATATGCTGTACATCTCCTCCGTCCTTTGCCTGCTGTATCTGGGCGGCCGTGGATATATAAACGAAACGGAATTTTTGGGTCAGACGATCACGGGCAGCCTGATCGTCACCTTCTATATGTACATCTCCAAGTTCTTCAATCCGATCCAGAGCCTGGCGGAGCAGTTCAACTGGCTGCAGTCAGCCTTCGCATCGGCGGAGAAGATCTTTACTGTATTCGATATTCAGCCGGATGTGGTGGATGCGGAAGACGCTATCGAATTGGATCATGTGGAAGGAAACATTGAGTTCCGCAACGTATGGTTCGCTTACAAGGGTGAGGACTGGGTATTGAAAGATGTATCCTTCACCGTCAAGGCCGGTGATACGGTGGCCTTTGTCGGGTCCACCGGCTCGGGAAAAACCACCATTCTCTCCCTCATCTGCCGTAATTACGATATCCAGCAGGGCGAAATTCTCATCGACGGCATCAACATAAAGAAGATCAAGATCGCATCCCTGCGATGTCATTTCGGTCAGATGCTGCAGGATGTGTTCCTGTTCTCCGGCACGATCCGTTCCAACATTCTCCTTCGCATGGAAGGGGTATCCGATGAGGAAGTCATGCAGGCCTGCCGCTACGTCAATGCGGATAAGATCATCAACCGTTTGACAAATGGCCTGGACGAAGAAGTCCGTGAGCGAGGCAACAATTTCTCCGCCGGACAGAGACAGCTTCTGTCCTTTGCTCGCACGATCCTGCACAAACCGGAAATTCTGATTCTGGACGAGGCCACTGCCAACATCGACACGGAGACCGAAATCCTGATCCAGGATTCCCTGGAAAAGATGATGAACATCGGCACGCTTCTGATCGTGGCCCATCGTCTGTCCACCGTACAGCATGCGGACAACATCATATACCTGTCCCACGGGCGTATCATCGAGCAAGGAACCCACGCGGAACTGCTTGCCCGCGAGGGACGGTATCACGCGCTTTACATGCTCCAGTATGACAAGGAGCGCGTAAAGCAGGCCGCTGCCGCCAAGTAATTTACCACGGAGAAACATTATGCATTTTGAAATTGCCCTATCCAATGTACTCTTGACGCTGTTTTATATCGTCCCCGGGTATATTATCTGCAAAATGAAGAAAGCGTCCGCCGATCATTTGTCCTCCATTTCGTCCATACTGATCTACGGATGCTCCCCCTGCCTTGTTATATCCTCTTTTCTTAAGTTGGATTTCTCGGTATCGGATTTGTACAAGATGGGCTGGTTCTTCCTGCTCACTCTCGTTTTGCAGGCCGCCTTTATGGGAATGTTGTTTCTTCTGTTCCGCCGCCGGTTTTCCGACAGCAAGTACAGAATGCTTACCATCGCCTCTGTTCTGGGCAATGTGGGTTTCTTCGGGCTGCCAATCGTGAAAGCCCTGGTACCGGGCCATCCGGAGGTCATGTGCTATTCCATTGTGACCGTCATTTCCATGAATTTGCTGGTGTTCTCTGTGGGCGTTTTCTGTCTGACTCAGCGAAAAGAATTCATGACCATTCGGGCCGCCATATTCAATCCGACGGTGTTCGGTCTGGTGGTTGCATTCCCGCTGTATCTTATCGGTGCCAAACATTTTCTGCCAACCGTATTACTCAACGGCATAGATCTTCTGGGATCCATGTCCACGCCGCTGTGCATGCTGATCCTCGGTGTACGATTGGCGACGGTTCCCTTCAAGCGCTTGTTTGCCCGTCCGTTCGTTTATCTGGTCTGCCTGTGCAAGCTGGTGCTGTTTCCCTTGTTCAGCTACGCGGCAGTTTACTTTCTACCCTTTGATCCGGCCTTTAAGGCAAGCATTCTGATTCTTTGCGCCACACCATGTGCGTCCATCATTCTGAATCTGGCAGAGATGCACAAAAGCGAAACAGAACTGGCAGCAAACTGCGTGCTGGTAACTACCCTTCTCTGCTTCTTAACAATCCCGGTACTGACCCTTCTATTATGACAAAAGCCGATGATGCCATGCATCATCGGCTTTTATTGTTATTACTGCTTGGGAATCAGTTTTTCCTTGCCGCCCATGTAGGGACGAAGTGCTTCGGGGATATTGACAGTACCGTCTGCATTCAGATTGTTCTCCAGGAAAGCAATCAGCATACGGGGCGGAGCCACCACGGTGTTGTTCAGCGTATGAGCCAGGTACTTGCCGTTCTCACCGTTGACACGGATCTTCAGGCGGCGTGCCTGTGCGTCACCCAGATTGGAGCAACTGCCCACCTCGAAATACTTCTTCTGGCGGGGAGACCACGCTTCCACAGCGCAGGATTTCACCTTCAGATCCGCCAAATCACCGGAGCAGCATTCCAGCGTACGAACCGGAATATCCAAAGAGCGGAACAGATCCACTGTGTTCTGCCACAGTTTATCGTACCACATCATGCTGTCCTCGGGTTTGCAGACAACGATCATCTCCTGCTTCTCGAACTGGTGGATACGGTATACGCCGCGCTCCTCGATGCCGTGGGCACCCTTCTCTTTACGGAAGCAAGGAGAATAGCTGGTAAGCGTATACGGCAGTTTCGCCTCGGGGATGATCTGATCGATGAACTTACCGATCATGGAATGTTCACTGGTGCCGATCAGGTACAGATCCTCGCCCTCGATTTTGTACATCATGGCTTCCATTTCCGCAAAGCTCATAACGCCGGTTACCACATCGGAGCGGATCATGAAGGGCGGGATGCAATAGGTGAAGCCGCGGTCAATCATGAAATCTCTTGCGTAGGAGATGACGGCGGAATGCAGGCGGGCGATGTCACCCATCAGATAATAGAAACCGTTGCCGGCTACGCGGCGGGCCGCATCCAGATCGATACCGTCAAAGCGTTCCATGATCTCGGTGTGATACGGAATTTCAAAATCGGGCACCACCGGCTCACCGTACTTCTGGATTTCTACGTTCTCGGAATCATCCTTGCCGATCGGCACAGAGGGATCGATGATGTTGGGAATGATCATCATGATCTTCTGGATCTTCTCATCGATTTCGGTTACTTTGGCCTCATCCTCTGCCAGCTTGGCCGCATTCTCCGTAACCTTTTTCTTCATTTCCTCGGCCTCGTCGCGCTTACCCTGGCCCATCAGCGCTCCAATCATCTTGGAATACTTGTTGCGGCTGGAGCGAAGCTCTTCCACTTCGTGAAGAACGCGGCGCTTCTCCACGTCCAGTTCAATCACCTCATCCACCAGGGGAAGTTTGGCGTCCTGGAACTTGTTCTTGATGTTCTGCTTTACGATTTCCGGGTTTTCTCTGAGAAATTTAATGTCGAGCATACAATGCCTCCTAAATAATAATCAAAAATAAAAAATTCCCCGTCTCCACATGGGACGAAGAAACTCCGTGTTGCCACCCAAATTGCCGCAGTGCGGCCACTCGAAAGTATGATAAAGGATACCACCCTCCGGCTCTCGCCGGGAACTCCGAAAGTGGATACGCCCGGCACTGTACTGCATCCCACCACACTGCAGTTCTCTGAAACAGCCGCACAAGCGATAGCTTTCCTCAACGTTCACATGTATCTATTATACCTATATTTACAAAAAAAGCAAGAGGATATACGAACTTTCGTGAAAAAAATGCTGTTTCCGTTCCCGGAAACAGCATTTTTCCATTAAAGTTTGAACGCCTTATCTACAGGCAAGGCACATAAAATGCCGCCTGCTTCCGAACGCAAACCAAACTCCCGGTTCACATCCTCCATCACCTGATCGCGGATACTGTCCGGTGCCAGAATGGCAAGGATCTCACGCTCAGGATGAAGATCGATTCCCTGGAAAATGCTGTCGGTATCATTGCCCGCCAGTCGAGCACGAACGATTGTGCCGCCTGTCGCACCGGCTTTTTTGGCGGTCTGCATGATCGGGTCCGTATATCCCTGATTGACGGCAATCAGAATCAAACTGTGCTGGTGCTCATTTTTCATCGGTTTTACCTCCCTGCTTTCCACATTGGATGGGTTATGCATAGACAGAATGGTAGCGGTCAAATTACCGACTGCAGACGGAGACAGGACCATCATGATGCCGCCGCCGCGGGCCGTACTTCGGAATGAATCGCTGTACTCGTGTACCACATCTTCCACCGCACTTTCTTTTCCCATGGCGATAACAATGTCCTTCTCACTGCTGCCCAAACCCAAAATATCCATCATTTCCGAGGATGCGGTTCCCAGACCATAGCAGCGCATAAGACAGCCCACACCCATCGTTTCCATACGGCGGGTAAGATTTTTGCCATTGCCACGCTCGGTTATGGCCACAAGCATGCGCACTTTTTCCACACGAATATCCATGTCATCCTCCGTTTCTGTCGTAATACAGAATACTGTCGTCGATACGGCTTAGCCGATCCGCCGTACGGCGCCTCTGTGCGCGGTGCTTGATCTGTGCATACAGGCCGATCACCTGTATGGTGATCAGCGGCGTCATGGCTACCATGGCCACGATACCAAAGGCATCCGTCAGCAGATTGCCGCCGATAGCGGCACAGGCTCCCGCTGCAAAAGGAAGCAGGAATGTGGTGGTCATCGGGCCGCTGGCCACGCCGCCGGAGTCAAAAGCCACACCGGTGTACAGCGGCGGAACAAAGAAACTGATGATCAAAGAAATCGCGTAGCCCGGAATCAAGAACCACATCAGGGGAATTCCGGTCAGAATCCGGAGCATGGCAATACCCACAGACGCGGCCACACCGATGGACAGCCCCAGTCCGATGGCCGTTTGCGTAATCCGTCCGGAGGAGATTTCTTCCACCTGTTTCTTCAAAACATGGACGGCCGGCTCGGCGGCTACGATGAAGTAGCCAACCAGCATACCAACAGGAATCAGAAGTACCTTGTAGGTACTTCCCGCGATCTCCTCGCCGATCAATTTACCGGCAGGCATGAAGCCCACGTTGGCACCGGTCAAAAACAGAACCAATCCTACGTATGTATACAAGAAACCACTTGCCACGCGCAGAAGCTGATGCAGCTGATAACGGCGGGTAATGATCTGGAAAAGCACAAATACGCCAACGACAGGCAGTATGGCAACCAGGACCTCCTCGGCATACTTAGGGAATGAGTACACGAACTCGCGAATCGCGTCCCGGGTATCCACAATGTCCCGGATCACCGTTTCTGTGGTAGTAGCGCTGGGTTCGTAACAGATACTCAAAATCAAAACAGAAAGAATCGGACCGATACTGCAGAGCGCCACCAGACCAAAGCTGTCATCCGAGGATTTTTTATCATTTCGCATAGACACCATACCGATACCGAGAGCCATGATAAACGGCACAGTAATCGGGCCGGTAGTAACACCGCCGGAGTCAAAGGCGGCGGGAATGAAATCGTTCGGTGCAAATGCCGCCAGAACAAACACAATCAAATAGAACACCAAAAGAAGGCGTGACAGGGGAATTCCGAATACAGCGCGCAGAAACGCAATAACGAGAAACACACCCACGCCCACCGCAACGGCCAGAATCAGCACCATATTGGGAATGGAGGGGATCTGCTCCGCCAGTACCGTCAGATCCGGTTCCGCAATCGTGATAATGATTCCCAAGGCCAGCGAAATCAAGAGGGGCAGCAGAATTTTTTTGGATTTACTGATTTCGACACCGATACCCTCACCCATAGGCTGCATGGACATTCCAGCACCCATTGTGAAAAGACTCATGCCGAAAATCAAAAGCAATGCACCGAACAAAAACAAAACCAAAACACCACTGCTGACCGGCGCAATAGTAATACTGAGAAGCAAAACGATAGCAGTAATCGGCAAAACCGACGCAACGGACTCTGCCAACTTCTCTTTCAACAGATGCATTCGTTCACCTCCATAGTATCATATATATTACTATAGCATATTCCATGTGTCAGTGCAACATGGAAACAGAAATCATTCCGGCTTCCGATCCACAGAACATAGATGAAACAGTGCGAACCCGGCGAAAAGTCCGAGCATATTCAGTAAGTAATCATCCACATCGCAAATCCCTCGCAGGGTGAATAATTGCAGAAACTCAACAGCCAGTATGACCATCGATGCAGTTGTAAAAAATACCCGGCTGCGGCGCTGATTCTGCCAAATAACCGGCAGGAAGATGCCAAGGGGAACAAAAACGACAATATTGCCAAACAAATTGATCCATGCGCGTCTGAATGCATCGGAATCCGAAGGGGCAATAAACGCACGAATAAAATTCATTGTGGTTTTCATGGGAATTATGTTGATGTTTTCTCTTATGGAATGCAGATAATCCGCGCCGGAATTTTGCGCACTTCTGCCAAACAACATGCACAGCATAATCCCGCAATACAAAAAGAACAGTACTCGGATCACTGTATGTCCGAATTTGTTTCGCCCCATCCTATATCTCCCATCCCACGCATATAGTTAAGTATACCAATTAATTATGAATTTTTCAAGTGTGCCCTTCGCCCGGCGGAATTTCTCTTGACATCATCCGCGCGTCGTGTTATAATATCGTGTACGGGCCATTAGCTCAGTTGGTTAGAGCTCCCGGCTCATAACCGGTCGGTCCTGGGTTCGAGTCCCCGATGGCCCACCAAAAACACAAAGAGCCCTTTTGGGCTCTTTGTGTTTTTGATTAGTCATTTCACACGATGAACCCCCTTCACCGCAGACTGGGGGTAAGGTTATTCCAATTCCGCCAGAATTTCTGCCGCGTTGGTGTCCGGCTTAACCTTGGGCATGATTTTAACAATCATGCCATTCTCATCAACCAGAAATGTGGTTCGCACCACGCCCATGCTGACTTTGCCGTACTGTTTCTTCTCCTGCCACACCCCATAGGCTTCAATAGCCGTCCTCTCGGGATTCGCCAGCAAGACAAAGGGCAATTCGTATTTCTCAGCAAATTTTTCATGGGAAGCCACACTGTCCTTGCTGATACCGATGACTTCCACTCCTTTTTTTCGGAACGCGTTGTAAAGCCCAGCAAAGGCACATGCCTGTCGGGTACACCCGGGCGTATTGTCTTTCGGATAAAAGTACAAAATAACTTTTTTTCCGAGAAAATCCGATAGGGAGACATCCTTTCCATCCTTATCTTTTAATGTAAACGGCGGCGCTTTGATTCCAACATCCAGCATCATTTCACTCCCTGTACTTATTGACATAACTGCAAAACAGTGCTAAACTGAACAAGCAGTTATGCATCTCTCGTTTATTATCTTATCACAGCTCACATTTTATGTCAATCATATCACTAAGGAGAATTTCTATGAAAATTGCAGTAACTTATAAAAACAAACAGATTTTCCAGCATTTCGGCCATACGGAGCAGTTCAAGATTTACACCGTAGAAGATGGAAAAATCATCTCCGATGAAATTATCGATACAAACGGAAGCGGTCACGGTGCACTGGCCGGACTTCTTGCCGATCTGGGTGTGGAAATTCTCATCTGCGGCGGCATCGGAGGCGGTGCGCAAATGGCGCTGGCTCAAGCCGGCATTCGCCTGTTCGGCGGCGTGCAGGGAGACGCAGATACAGCGGTCCAGAACCTGATCGCCGGCAATCTAACCTACGATCCCGAAGCCAAATGCGATCATCACGACCATCATCACGGGGAGAATCATGTCTGCGGCAGTCACGGCTGCGGCTCGCACAAATGCCACTGAGAATGAAAAACTCTCTTAAAACACTCCTCTCCATTTTCGGCGTTTTCTTCCGCATCGGTGCGTTCACCTTTGGCGGCGGATACGCCATGATACCGCTGATCCAAAAAGAAACCGTAGAAAAGAAAAAATGGATCACCGACGATGACATTCTGGAAATTGTCGCGATCGCCGAATCCACACCGGGACCGATCGCCATCAACGCCGCCACATTTGTCGGATACCGCGTGGCCGGCATTCCCGGGGCTTTGTTTGGAACTATCGGAATGGTACTTCCCTCCTTCACCATTATACTGCTTATCTCGTGTGTTTTGCGGGAATTCCTGCAGATCGAAGCCGTACAATTTGCCTTCAACGGAATCCGTGCCGGCGTGTTGGCATTGATTCTCAAGGCACTCTGGAATATGTACAAAAAGGCACCCAAGGGAATCATTCCCTATTGCATCATGGCCGGTGCATTTCTTCTTACCGTATTTTTCGATGGGAACATTCTGTATGTAATCATTGCCTGTGCACTGACCGGCTTGATTTCATCATTGGTTATGGTAAGGAGGGGCAGCAAATGATTTTTTTTGAATTGTTCTGGACATTCTTCAAGATAGGTGCCTTCACCTTTGGCGGCGGATATGCTATGCTTCCCCTGATTCAGGAAGTTGTTCTCACCAAAGGCTGGGCAGAACCTGAGGCACTCATCAATTTCATAGCTGTCAGCGAAAGCACGCCGGGCCCCTTTGCCATCAATATGGCCACGTACATCGGTGCGGAGCAAGGCGGGATTTTCGGTGCCGCCTGCGCCACGCTGGGCGTAGTGACGCCGTCCTTCATTATTATTCTGCTGGTTGCCAGATTCTTTGAAAAATTCAGGGAAAGCAAGATCGTGAAAGGATGCATGTCCGGCCTGAAGCCGGCTGTCGTCGGCTTGATCGGCGCGGCACTGCTGTCGGTGGCCGTCACGGTATTTATCCCCGAAGGATTCACCATGTCTATCTTCACCGATCCCCAAACCTATCTTTCCTTTGCCATATTTGGCGTCTCGGCATTTCTTGCCTTCCGCAAAATCCATCCCATTGCCATCATCTGCCTGTCTGCCGTTCTCGGCATCCTCGGCGGATATGCGCTGTAAAAAAAGCACAACAGTCTGAAGTGACCCCGAAAGTTTAGACAAAAATAAATATTAAATTGCAAGCGAATGAGTTCGGTACTGTACCGGGCTCATTCCTTTAAGTTTCAAAGAAATTCTTTCATAGTTGTAGTAATAAATATATTTATTTAGTTCATCA
>JAZQFQ010000023.1:0-7831 GCA_045539595.1 Eubacteriales bacterium
AGGAGATCTCCTTCAGTTTGAGAGATCCCTCGGTGCACAGGTGGCTATCCACGCCGCGGCCGATGTAGAAGATATGCTCGTGCTCCTTGAAGCGGCGGGCAATGCCGTTCAGCTGGGGCGCCAATTCCAGAGTAGCGCTGATCTCAGCAGGCATTTCCTGCGCCAGAGCGTTACAGCGGGCACGTACTTCATCCTCACTCATCTTGCAATGCACCAGACCCAGGCGCAAGGACAGAAGGCGCAAGGTAGCACACTGCACGATATAGGCTTTTGTGCTGGCCACGGCAATCTCGGGGCCGGCCCAGGTATAGATCACGTCGTCCGCCTCGCGGGCAACAGAAGAACCGACCACGTTTACTATAGCCAGAGTATGCACACCCCGGGCCTTCGCCAGGCGAAGTGCCGCCAGCGTATCGGCGGTCTCACCGGACTGGGAGATCAGCACCACCAGATCGTTGGGTGCCAGCACAGGATCGCGGTAACGGAATTCCGACGCGATATCCACATCCACGCGGATGCGGGCAAAGCGCTCAATCCACGCACGGCCGAGAAGTCCGGCATGCATGGCGGTACCGCATGCCACGATGTGGATGGTACCCACGTCCTTCAATCCGTCGCCGTCCAGCATGGGGACGCCGAAGAAAGGCACGCCGTCTTTCAAATGAGGCATAACGGTGCGGCGGAGCGCATCCGGCTCCTCGTGAATTTCCTTCAGCATAAAGTGAGGATAGCCGCACTTCTGTGCCGCTTCCACGTCCCAGTTTACGGTTTCCTGCACCAGATTCTTCTCCGCGCCGCTTTCTTCATAGAAATGCACGTCGGGACCGCACAGAACCGCCACCACATCCTCGCCGGGGCGATAATAGGAGCGGGTATGGGACAGGATGGCGGGAATATCCGACGCGATAAAACCGGCACTTTCCGTCTTTGCCACGATCAGGGGGCTGTCGCGGCGGATGGCATACAAGGTATGGGGACGGTCGTGATACATCACGCCGAAGGCAAAGGATCCGCGCAGGTCTTTTGCGGCGGCAAAGAGGGTCTTTACCGGATCGCCAATCTGTTTATAGACATGGCCGATCCATTTAGCGGCTACTTCCGTATCCGTTTCGGATACGAAGGTATAGCCGAGTGTTTCCAATTCTTTTTTCAGTTCCGCGTAATTCTCAATGATTCCGTTATGTACGAGGGTCAGATTTTCTGCCTCGTGGGGATGAGAATTGATATCGGAGGGCTCGCCGTGGGTTGCCCAGCGGGTGTGTCCCACACCGCAAGTGCCCTGTGCATCGGGATGGGTCTTGAGCAATTCCCGCAGCGCATCCAGTCTGCCCTTCGTTTTGTACACGGCAATGCCGCATTCGGTCTGTACGGCCACGCCGGCGGAGTCATATCCCCGATACTCCAGCGTTCCCAGACCGTCCAGCAGGATCGGCACACAGTTGCGATCCCCGCTGAATCCAATAATTCCACACATATTCGTTACCTCAGCGGATCTATCCGCTATCGCTTTCACCGACGTTTTGTTTTGCAGTCACCCGCATATTTGTCGCCGGCGTGCGGCAGTTCGCTCTGCCGGAGGAGCATCCGCCGAAATTTCGATCACTCCTCACCTCGTCAACTCCCCGCAGGAAGTCTGGCGCTGCGCTTACATACACCCCTTACAGGAGTCGGGATTTGATGGCATCCGACACCATTTTCACTGCCCGTGCAATGGATTCTTCGCTTTCACCTTCGGCCATAACACGGATCAGCGGCTCCGTACCGGAGGGACGGACGACTACGCGTCCACTCTCGCCGAGGAATGCCTTTGCTTCGTCAATGGCTTCTTTGATTGCGTGATCCGTATAGAAACGCAATTTTCCGTCGTCATTGACACGGATGTTTTCCATCCGCTGGGGATATTTTACCATCCGACGGTTCAAATCCGACAGGGATTTTCCCGTTCGGGAGATAACAGAAAGAAGTTGTGCCGCCGTGAGCTGACCGTCACCGGTGGTGGCGTATTCGCGGAAGATCACATGGCCGGACTGCTCGCCGCCGAAGGAGTAGTCCTCCTGCAGCATTTCCTCCAGCACAAAGCGATCGCCGACTTTCGTAGCCACAAAATGCAAGCCGTATTCCTCGCAGAACTTGCCGAAGCCGAAATTGGTCATAACCGTTCCGACCACCGCGTTGTGATTCAGTTTGCCCCGTTCCTTGAGATCCATGGCACAAATGGACATGATCATATCGCCGTCCACCAGATTGCCGTTTTCATCCACGCAAAGGCACCGATCCGCGTCGCCGTCAAAGGCCACGCCGCAGTCCATACCGTTTTCCCGCACGTACTGCGCCAGGGCTTCCATATGGGTAGAGCCGCAATTCTCGTTGATATTGACTCCGTCGGGATGGTCGGCCAGCATATGTACATCGGCGCCCAATTCCGTAAACAGCATTTCTGCCGTACGGGAGGCGCTTCCGTTGGCCGAATCGATGGCAATGCGCAATCCGGCCAGAGACTGCGTCATGGTGCTCTTGATGTGGTCGATGTAATCGCGGCAGGCGTTTTCGGCATCCCGGATTTTTCCGACACCCGCCCCGGTGGGAACGGGAAGATCCACGGCTTTATCCAAAACGATGGCTTCAATCCGCTCCTCCAGCAGATCGGGCAGTTTGAATCCGTCGCCGCTGAAGATTTTGATGCCGTTGAATTCCGCGGGGTTGTGGGATGCGGAAATCATAATGCCCGCGTCCGCCTGATATTTTCCCACCAGATAGGCAACGGCCGGGGTGGGCACCGTACCCAGACGGATCACATCGGCTCCCACGGAGCAAAGACCTGCCATAACGCTGCACATCAGCATATCGGAGGATAGGCGGGTGTCCGCACCGATGACAAACACAGGACGGTGATTACAGCCTTCCGTCAGCACGGCAGCCGCCGCACGGCCGATGGCCATGGCACGCTCGCAGGTCAGTTCCGTATTGGCAACGCCGCGCACTCCGTCTGTACCAAAAAGTCTTCCCATATGTATGATCCAGCCTTTCTTACTTCACTTGTTTCAAAACGATTTCCGTTTCCGATTTATAGATATGCCCGGCAGGAATGAATCCCCGCACACGGGACAAAGGATACACCGTGGTATTCCGGCCGATCACCGTACCCGGATTGAGGACAGTATTGCAGCCGATCTCCACAAAGTCTCCCACCAGTGCGCCCAATTTGCGCAGGCCGGTTTCAATCCGTCCCTCATCGGTGCGGATACTTACGTTGGTTTTATCGCTTTTCACGTTGGAGGTGATCACTCCCGCCGCCATATGGGCTTTGTATCCCAGGATCGAATCCCCGCAATAATTGAAATGGGGGATCTGCACGCCGTCGAACAGAATGGCGTTTTTCACCTCGGTGGAGTTGCCGACAACCGCCCCTTTGCCCACGATTGCACTGCCGCGAATAAACGCGCAGTGGCGGATCTCCGCATTTTCGTCAATGATGCAGGGGGGCATAATGCAGGCGGTAGGAGCCACCTTGGCGCTTTTGGCAATCCACACGTTTTCCTGGGGCATATCAAATTGAGCGGGATCCAGTGTTTTCCCGAGTTCTATGATTTTATCGGCCAATCCGGAAAGAACCCGATAGGGTTCCGTACTCTCCGCAAACAGAGGAGCAGAGAGGGAGCGGGCCAGATCAAACAATTCATGTACACAAATCTTTTCCATGGTTCTCTCTTCCTTTCGCAGGCACATACACCTATATTATATGCGTAAACACGGAAAATTGCAAGAATATCGCACAGAGTTTCATTATATTTTTACATTTTACAAAAAATCCTGTAAAATCCTTCCAAAATATCGTCTATTTTACACGAAAAAGACAGAGGCCGTTTGCACGGACAGAGCATCCGCACAAGACAGCCTCATTCATATATATTTATTTGGGAACGCGAAGCGCCCGGGATGCATTCAGAATCGCAATCACAGAGACACCCACATCCGCAAAGACAGCGGCCCACATACCAGCGTATCCGAGGGCACCCAGGAGCAGAATCGCTCCTTTAACGCCCAGCGCGAAAACGATGTTCTGATACACGATTCCCATGGTGCGGCGGGCGATACGGATTGCCAACGGGATTTTTGCCGGATTATCGTCCATGAGGACCACATCCGCCGCCTCAATAGCTGCATCCGTTCCCATGGCGCCCATAGCGATCCCCACATCCGACCGCACCAGCACCGGCGCATCGTTGATACCGTCGCCCACAAACACAACTTTTCCCTTGCTGTCGGATTCCATCATGGATTCCACGGCGGATACCTTATCCCCGGGCAGAAGTTCCGCGCGCACCGCATCGATTTCCAGAGCTGATGCGATTTCCTGTGCCGCCGCCTTTGTATCGCCGGTCAGCATCACCGTGCGGCGGATGCCCAGTTTATGCAAATCGGACAGCGCCTCTGCGGCATTTTCCTTCAATTCATCGGAGATCACGATATATCCGAGATAGTCCGGACCAGCGGACAGATGGACCACCGTCCCCCCGCAGGTAACGGGATCAGCGCTCGCCCCGGATTGTTCCATCAGACGAGAATTCCCGGCATAGATATCCCGGCCGTCCACCACGGCGTGTACGCCGTGTCCGGCGATCTCCTCCGTTTGGGAAACACGATGGGAATCCGGATCCTTTCCGTACGCCTCCACAATAGAGCGGGCAATGGGATGGGTGGAGTACATCTCCGCATGGGCGGCCATGGCCAGCAGTTCCTCTGCCGTAATCGACACGGGATGTATACCGCTTACACGGAATTCGCCCCGGGTCAAGGTGCCTGTTTTATCCAGCACGACGGTATCTGCCCGGGCCAGCACTTCCAGATAATTTCCGCCCTTGACCAGGATACCCGCACGGGATGCGCCGCCGATTCCCCCAAAGAAACTGAGGGGAACGGAAATAACCAGAGCGCAGGGACAGGACACCACCAGAAAGATGAGGGCGCGATGAATCCACTCCGTCCACTCCCCCACAAACAACGGCGGTATCACGGCCAGAAGCACCGCGACAATCACCACGCAGGGCGTATACCAACGGGCGAATTTGGTGATGAAATCCTCCGATTTGGCCTTTCGCTCCGAGGCACTCTCCACCAATTCCAGAATTTTGGACACCGTGGACTGAGCGTAGAGTTTGGTGGTGCGGACACGCAGAAGCCCTTCCCGATTGATACAGCCGCTGACGACAGCCTCTCCCGCGCGAACCGTACGCGGAACCGATTCCCCCGTCAGGGCGGAGGTGTCCAGGGAGGATTCGCCCGCGGCGATAACGCCGTCCAGCGGAATCTTCTCACCGGCCTTTACCAGAATAACCGTCCCCACCGCCACCTCGGCCGGATCCACTTGGGTGATGCCCCCCTCCGTTTCCACGTTGGCATATTCGGGACAGATATCCATCAGCGCGGCAATCGACCGGCGGGAGCGGGCAACAGCACAGCTTTGAAACCATTCCCCGATCTGATAAAACAGCATGACGGCCACGCCTTCCTCGTAACTGCCGGTGGCGAAGGCACCGAGTGTAGCCAATGCCATAAGGAAATTCTCGTCAAAGACCTGGCCGTGGGCGATATTGACCACGGCACGCCACAAAATATCCCATCCGATCACCGCATAGGGGATCAGAAACACACACAGTTTTCCGATTCCATGAACGGGGACAGCGAAAGCGGCAGCGAACAGTACCGCTGCGAGAAGGATCCGAATAAGTACTTTTTTCTGCTTGTGGCTCATACAATCACAGCACCACGCGGCAGTCGGGATCCACACGGCGGATCAGTTTTGCCGCTTCCTTCACGATCTCATCAAAACGGGCGTCATCGGCTGTCAGAACCATCTTCTGCGTCAGGAAATTCACATGAACCTCCGCGACACCCT
The DNA here is from genome assembly GCA_045539595.1 of Eubacteriales bacterium. Taxonomy (GTDB): domain Bacteria; phylum Bacillota; class Clostridia; order Oscillospirales; family CAG-272; genus SIG701. The sequence continues at coordinate 5,897 of JAZQFQ010000023.1, forward strand.
CCAGTTTACGGATGGCATCCTCCATCTTCCGTGCGCAATTGGCACAGTCCAGATCCTGCATTTTGAATGTTTTTGTCATAGGAGTTCACCTCATAAAAATTTCATTATAATATATTACTCATCCACATGCTCCATGCCCTGGTCGATGATTGTACGGACATGATCGTCAGACAGTGAATAGAACACGATCTTCCCTTCCTTGCGGCCCTTGACCAGCTTATTGGTGCGAAGGACCCGAAGCTGGTGGGACACCGCCGTCTGGGACATACCGAGAAGCTGGGCAATATCCCCCACGCAAAGTTCTGCGGCAAACAAGGCATACAAGATCTTAATCCGCGTGGAGTCGCCGAACACTTTGAACAGCTCCGCCAGATCGTACAGATCCTCCTCCGCCGGCATCTCCTCCAGCAGTCGTTTTACTGTGTCTTCGTGCACGCACAGATACTCGTTTTTCTCGTCCTGATGCATTCTATCGCCTCCATCATTTGAACATCTATTCATATGATAAATCATTTTCAGCAATATGTCAATACATTTTCTTCTTTTTTCCCTCATACACAAAAAGATTTTCAAATAAGCGATGATTTTTCTTCCAATATGGTGTACAATAGAAGCAGTCAAAAAATTTTTTTGTTTTTTGTGACCGATCGCACTCTCCGTGCGTGTTATGTATGAAAGGAGCCGCAGAGATGCCGACAGATTTACCGCAGCTCACACCGGAGCAGGTCTACGATACATATGCCGATATGCTCTACCGCGTTTCCGTTTCCCTCCTGCAAAGTCGGGCGGATGCGGAAGATGCTGTACACAATGCATTTTGCCGGTATCTGGAACATGCTCCTTCCTTTCAGGACACAGAACACGAAAAGGCGTGGCTGATTCGCGTAACCGTCAACCAATGCAAAGATCTCTTGCGGCGGCGGAAAATACGCGCCTGGCTTCCCTTTGAAGAACTCCCCGAAATGGCCGCACCTGATACGGGATCCCCTGTGCTGGATGCCGTGGCGGCACTGCCGGACAAGTATCGGGAAGTGGTGATTCTCTATCACCTGGAAGAATTAAGCGTCCGTGAAACGGCCGCCGCCCTCACCCTCTCCGAGTCCGCCGTAAAGATGCGTCTTGCCCGGGCACGAGAGATGATGCGGGACTATCTTACTGAAACGTAAAGGAGGATTGTCGTGAAGAACCACGATTTGCGCAGCACCTGTGAATCCGATGATTTGTTTGCTTCCGCCCGTGAATCCTACAAAGACATCCGTGCTCCGCAGCATCTCCGCGCAAAAATTCTTGCCCCCCGCAAAAAACGAGAGTTTTTCGCTTACGGCGCACTTCGTCCTGCCGCCGTTCTGGCCAGCCTTGTACTGGTGGTCGGATGCGTACTCCTTGCACTTCCGAAAAACGTCTCTCCCTCGGATCCCCCCGGCTCTCCCGTGATGACTCACACCGTTTCCTACCGAAGCGGTCTGGCACGTGCTTCCCTTACCGGAGAAAGCACCGAAGAAACTATGCAGGTGGCCGAAGATTGCATTATGCTGGATATGGACTTCGGGTGTGACGTTTTCATTGTTGTCAATCGGGGAAAGCTCCTTCTGCCTGACGCGGACGGTACACTGCATCTCGCAGGACAATCCGGCACCTTGTCTGCCGGACAGATTGCCTACTGGTCCGTGATTCCCGGCACCAACCAAGCCACCCCTGTGGCGCAACTCATGGATTTCCATGAAAACATTCTGGCAACCATTACCCTTAGTTATCAAACCGAGGAAGGCGTCTGGTACGCTTTCACGGAAAATTAAAAAATGAAAAGAGGATTATCACAATGAAAAGAATTCTTGCAATCGTACTCGCTGCTCTCATGATGCTGTCTGTTGTTGCCTGCACCAAGCAGGATGAGAAGGTTACCCCCTATGAGGGCACTCTGGAAGAGTTGGTTAA
>JAZQFQ010000024.1:0-27701 GCA_045539595.1 Eubacteriales bacterium
GCTATTGGGCAATTCCAATCGTACGACATCCGGCAAGTGCGCGAGAATTTCCCTGTCGGAAAATTTTCCAAGGGTTTAGCTATTGGGCAATTCCAATCGTACGACATCCGGCAAGTGCGCGAGAATTTCCCTGTCGGAAAATTTTCCAAGGGTTTAGCTATTGGGCAATTCCAATCGTACGACATCCGGCAAGTGCGCGAGAATTTCCCTGTCGAAAAATTCTCCAAGGGTTTAACCATCGAAGCAACACAAACAAAGCACGGAGATGCAAAAGCACCTCCGTGTTTTTTCGTTTGTTCAGTTTACCGCTTGATCTCTGTGAAACCGATCTTGCGGCGCACCTTGGACATGGTGCGCAGAGTGTCGTGAGCTGCCTGGGCGGCTCCGTCCGCCATAACCTTCTCCAAATAGGCTTTGTCGTTCATCAGACGGGTAAATTCGCTCTGGATGGGAGCGAGTGCATCGGCACAGACCTCGCCGACAGCCTCCTTGAACACGCCGTATCCCTTGCCCTCAAATTCCTTTTCCACCTCATCCATACTCTTACCGGCGAACACGCCATAGATGGACATCAAATTCTCAATACCTGCCTTGCCCTCGCCGCGGCGCACTTCGCTGCCGGAGTCGGTGACGGCCCGCTTGAATTTACGCAGAATCACATCGCGGGGATCCAGAATGCGGACCACTGCGTTTTCGTTCTCGTCGGATTTGCTCATCTTCTTGGTGGGATCGGCCAGGGACATAACCCGGGCGGCCGCCTTGGGAATAAATCCTTCCGGCACCACGAAAGTATCGCCGTACACGCCGTTGAAGCGGGTAGCGATATCCCGCGCCAGTTCCAGATGCTGCTTCTGATCGCTGCCCACGGGAACCAGTTCCGTCTGGTACAGAAGGATATCCGCCGCCATCAACGAGGGATAGGTGAACAGGCCGGCGTTAATATTATCGGCATTCTTTGCGCTCTTGTCCTTGAACTGGGTCATGCGGGACAACTCACCGAACATGGTATAGCAATCGAGAATCCATCCCAGCTCCGCATGGGCGGAAACGTGGCTCTGGACAAACAGCACGTTCTTTTCGGGATCCAGGCCGCAGGCCATATACAAGGCCAGCGTCTCGTAGGTGCGGCGGCGCAGTTCTGCCGGATTCTGGCGAACGGTGATGGCATGCATATCCACCACGCAGTAGTAGCAGCGGTACTGCTCGGAGAAGGAGGCGAAATTATGGATGGCGCCCAGGTAGTTGCCGATGGTGAGTACACCGGACGGCTGAACGCCGGAGAATACAACTTTTTTATCCTTATACATAACGGTGTCCTTTTCGTGAGTGACTTTCCTATTATTATACATCAAGGAAAGAATTGTGTCAAGGATGGAAAAAGAAAAGAGAAAGCCGTGCTTTTGCACGGCTTTCCTATTGTCAGAAATCAGAACAGACCGCTGATCACGCCGTCATCGGACACGTCGATGCGCTCCGCGGCGGGAACCTTCGGCAGACCGGGCATGGTCATGATATCACCGGTGAGCACCACGATGAAGCCGGCACCGGCGGACACCTTCACGTTCTTAACGGTGACGGTGAAATCTTCCGGTGCGCCCAGCTTGGTGGGATCATCGGAGAAGCTGTACTGGGTCTTGGCCACGCAGATGGGCAATTTATCGAAGCCGAGCGCGGTGAGCTGATCGATCTGCTTCTTGGCTTGGGGCATGATGGAGATGCCGCTGCCGCGGTATACACGCTTTACCAGCTTCTCGATCTTCTCCGCGATAGGCAGATCCAGCTCGTAGCTGAACTGGAAGTCGCCGGGCTGCTCGCACAGCTCCACAACGGCTTTGGCCAATTCTACGCCGCCGTCGCCGCCCTTGCCCCAAACCTCGGACAGAACGGTGTTGACACCCAACTCACGGCACTTCTCAATCACCAGGTTGAGCTCGGCCTCGGTATCGGTGGGGAAACGGTTTACGGCAACCACGGTGGGCAGACCGTATACGTCGCGGATGTTGGAAACGTGGCGGAGCAGGTTGGGCAGACCCTTGGCCAGTGCCTCCAGATTCTCCTCTCCCAGCTCGGTCTTCGGCACGCCGCCGTGCATCTTCAGTGCGCGAACGGTGGCAACCACCACAACAGCGGAGGGAGTCAGACCGGCATAGCGGCACTTGATATCGAGGAACTTCTCTGCACCCAAGTCCGCACCAAAGCCGGCCTCGGTGATGGCGTAGTCCGCCATCTTCATAGCCATCTTGGTGGCGATCACGGAGTTGCATCCGTGGGCAATATTGGCGAAGGGCCCGCCGTGCACAAAGGCGGGGGTTCCTTCCAGAGTCTGTACCAGATTGGGCTTCAGGGCATCCTTCAGCAGGGCTGCCATAGCACCGTGTGCATTGAGCTGACCGGCGGTCACAGGCTCCTCCTTATAGGTATAGCCCACGATAATGCGGGCAAGGCGATCCTTCAAATCGGCGATGGAGTTGGCCAGGCACAAAACAGCCATGATTTCGGAGGCGACGGTGATATCGTATCCGTCCTCGCGGGGCACACCGTTGACACGGCCGCCCAGACCGTCGGTCACAAAACGAAGCTGACGGTCGTTCATATCCACGCAGCGCTTCCAGGTGATGCGGCGGGGATCGATATTCAGGGCGTTGCCCTGATAGATGTGGTTATCCAGCATAGCGGCCAGCAAATTGTTTGCCGCACCGATGGCGTGGAAGTCACCGGTGAAGTGGAGGTTGATATCCTCCATAGGAACGACCTGTGCGTATCCGCCGCCGGCGGCACCGCCCTTAACGCCGAACACCGGGCCCAGGGAAGGCTCGCGGAGCGCGACCATGACGTTCTTGCCAATCTTGGCAAGGCCGTCTGCCAGGCCGATGGTGGTGGTAGTCTTACCTTCACCGGCGGGGGTAGGTGTGATGGCGGTTACGAGAACCAGTTTTCCGTCGGGATTCTTCTTCTCTTTCAGAAGAGACAGATCCACTTTTGCTTTGTACTTGCCGTACTGCTCTACATATTTGTCTTCAATACCGGCTTTTTCCGCAATCTCGGAAATGGGGCGCATCGTAATGGACTGGGCAATTTCAATATCACTCAAGTATGCCATGTTCTTTCACCTCATGTATTTTTATTGATCATACGGTTTTCGATCTTGCCGGTGGCAAGATCGGTAAAGCGAACGTACAACGAGATCTTGTTCTTCTCGTTCAGGTTTTCCCAAATTCCCTTGGTAAATGCGTCGATATCCCCGGAAATGGTCACCCGCTCCGGCTCACCGGTAAAGGTGGGAATGGGATTGCCGTCGCAATTGTAAGTGTGGAGGAAATGGCCCACACCGGCGATGGGCGCATACGCGAAGGTATAGCGGTTGCAGGCGCTGCCCTCAGCATCCGCGCTCTTGAGAATGCTCATCTGGTAGGTGAATGCGCTGTCCGCAAAAGTCAGCATCGCGCTGATGCGGGGGGTGAAGTTGGGAGCATCCGGCTCAAAGCAGCGGGCGGTGAGAGCATCGGAAAAGCTCTTCCCTGCCACGAGGCCGTCGTATACGGTATCGGTCTGGTCACCGTTGGTGACGATCAGGTTATTCTCATATTTACGGATGGGGGAATAGATGATGAGGGACGGATCCTCCACCTTGGATGCATCGAAGGGATGGATAATCACTTCCTCGCCCTCCTCGATGAACACGCGGTTGCGGCTGTTCTCGCTGCGGCCCATAATAAAGTATGCGGAAACCGCGTACTTCTTATCCTCGCTCAGACCAACAACGATACCGCGGCCCGGGTATGTATTGGCAGAAAGAATCTCCGACAAAGACAGACACTTGTAAACGCTCATGATAACCTCCAAAGTATATAAAATGAATTGTTATTTATTTTCGCCGGCAACGGTGCGAAGAGCAGGCACCAACATACCGCCCACCGTATTGCCAAGCACCACAAGAAGAATGAATCCCACGCCGCGGAGCGAATATTCGCCCGCCAGGAAGAAGTAAAACAAATTGGCAATGGAATGCTCAAATCCGGCCAAAATGAACACAGGCACGCAGAACAAAATGCCCAGATGGGTGCCCTTCTCTTTATAAATGGCCACCGCTGTGTACATCAGAAGTCCGCAGAAGATGCCGGTCAGCACGCTCTGCAAGGGAGCCTGCGCCAGCTTGGCATCCACCATGGGGCGCACCACGTCGATCAGCGGGGCGCGGGAGAAGCGCAGAGCCGTGGCGCTGAGCCAGGTGCCCGCCATATTGCCGAGGAAACCGACAACTACACAGGTTACATCGGTTATGGTATGGCTGTTCCAAATGTACCCTATCTTGCCGGTGAACAGATACAGTCCCAGGGTGCAGATGGCCAGAAGCGCGATGGCAAAAAGTATCGCGCCCATATAGCGATTGTCACAGGAAAGCAGGACGCTTCCGCCCACACCGATGAAGACACCGGCGGCAACAGCTAAGAAAAAGGATTGGCGCACGGAAAGAACAAAGTCTGATTTCATACGTGTATCCTCCGAATAATCAAAAAGGGCAATCCTGTATTACGCAGGATTGCCCAGGCGGTCGGCATTTGTATTCCGCAGTTACACGTGGTGTACTCCACTTATCCGCCAGCAACTGCAGTTTTTATCGATCTCAGTATAACAGAAAAAAACACGCTTGTCAAGGTACGTCGGAAAATCGGGGAAATTTTCTTTTACAGATCCAGTTTCAGATCGCCGTCCTTGACCCAGCCGAGTCGGCGCAGACCGGCGTGAATAATCCAGGACAGAACACCAGGCAAAACAAAGCAGATAAGGATCAGTCCCGCCCAATCCATCACAGTGATGGCACCCTTCACTCCGGCGGCTATATCACTCAGCCATCCGGTGTAGACACCGATCTGGCCCACGAAGCCGCAAGTACCCATGCCGCTGGCGATGGCTTCACCGTTCATCTGCATTTTGAACACGCAAGTAGCCAGGGGGCCGGTGATAGCAGATGCCAGGGTGGGTGCGATCCACACCCGGGGATTGCGGATGATGTTAGGAATCTGGAGCATGGAGGTGCCCAATCCCTGGGCAACCAGGCCGCCCCATTTATTCTCCCGGAAGCTGATGACGGCAAAGCCGATCATCTGGGCACAGCATCCGGCCACGGCAGCGCCGCCGGCCAAGCCGATCAGGCCAAAGGAATGGCAGATGGCCGCACTGCTGATAGGCAGAGTCAGAACGATGCCCACCACCACGGATACGATTACGCCCATGAGAAACGGCTGCAATTCTGTGGCCCATACGATGAAGTGGCCGCAGGCGCGGGCCGCCTCGCCTATAGCGGAGGCGCAGAAATAGGACAGAAGCGTACCGGAGACGATGGTCACGGTAGGAGTGACGAGAATGTCGATCTTGGTCTTTTTGCTGACCAGCTGTCCCAATTCCGCGGCGATGATGGCGATAAAGAACACGGCCAGGGGGCCGCCTGCTCCTCCCATCCCGTTGGCGGCAGTGCCTACGGCGATGAGCGAAAACAGCACCAGCGGGGATGCTTTCAAAGAATAGCCGATAGCCACGGCCATGGCGGCACCGGACACGCCCTTGGCGTAGTTGCCGATTTCCGCCAGAAGCGGAACGTGCAGCTGGGTTCCCAGCGTATTCAGAATGGTACCGATGAGCAGCGAGGCGAACAGGCCCTGCGCCATGGCACCCATGGCGTCGATAAAATAGCGTTTGGCGTAGTGCTTGAGGATTTCTTTCAGGGTACGTTTGGTGTTTACGGTTTTCATGGGGATTCCTTTCGTTACTGGATATATGCCGTGTCCGCGAACAGTTTTTGCGCGGACGCAAGATCATCAAGATTGTCGATTTCAAACCACCGACCCGATACGGGGCATGCCCGAAAATCCATATACGGGAGGATATCGTTCAGGGCCACCTCGCTCCACTGCCTGCGGTCGTTTTTTCGGACGATGTATTCCTCGCACCGGGCGAAGAAGGCCTCGCCGCCCCGGGGGGAGAATTTATACACATCGATGGAGCAGCCAAGTGCCTGCTCCGGCGGGATGGCTTTGGATATGGCCGTCAGTTTGCCGTCCCTCTGCGTTACCTTCATGGATTCCTCCCGATACTGTCCCACGTCCACGACGATGGCATCGGGGGAGGGGCAATCCAGGAGAGCACGGATCACCGATGCGTCAAAGAACACGTCGGCGTTCATCATGAGAAACGGCTCGCCCGCCATACGGTCTCTTGCCAGATAGGCGGAATACATATTGTTGGTGGCGGCGTAGTCTACGCTCTCGATAATCCGGATTTCCGGATATTTCCCGCCCACAGCGGAGGCCAGCACAGGGGAAAGATAGCCGGACACCACGGTGATATCGGTGATGCCGTTTTCGTGCAGATTCTCGATCTGCTTCATGAGAATGGGCGTGCCGTTTACTTCCACCAAAGATTTAGGCAGATGATCCGTCAGAGGCGCCAGCCGTGAACCCAAACCGGCCGCTAAAATCAACGCTTTCATATTACAGCTCCGTCAGCAGATCCCGATACAGTCTCTGCAATACGGCAGTATTCAGGTCCACCTCATGCAGATAGGTGTAGCGGTTATTTCGCATGGCTGTGGCATTCTGCATGCAGTACACAAAGGTATCCTCATCGATGCCCATGTGGACCGGGTTGATGTCTACCTCAAACTTACGCAGATAGTGCAGTGCCTCGGTGTAATCCTCGCCGATCAGTTTCAGAATGGCGATGGTGCCCAGTGCCACGTTGAAGCCGTGGAGATTTTGGGTTTCGCAATAGTAATCCAGCGCGTGGCTGAACAGGTGCTCCGATCCGCTGACGGGGCGGCTGCTGCCGGCGAAATCCATGGCGATGCCGGAGAGCACCAGCGAATTGGCCAGGGCATCCAGAAACTCCGGGGTGATGGAATCGTACTGGGTTTTCATCAAGGCATCCAGGGAAGTTTTGGACATCATGTAGGCGTAACCGTTCATCACTTCCTTGCCGCGGGAAACGGCCAGATCCCAGTCCTTCAGTGCCATATAGTTGGAAATAGTATCGCCGATACCCGCCTTGATCAAGGCAGGGGGACAGGTAGCGATCAGTTCCGTATCCAGAATCAGCATGGAGGGCATGGCACAGCCCAGGCTTTTGGGCTTGTTATCCTCCCGCTTCAGAACGGCAATGGGGGAGGCGATACCGTCATTGGCCATGGTGGTGGGGATGGACATAAAGGGCTTTTTGGCAATGAACGCCGCGTATTTGCACACGTCCAGCACCCGGCCGCCGCCCATACCCACGATGCACTCCACATCGGTGGCGATAACCCGCTCCGCCACGGACATGGCGTAACGGATGGTATTCTGCTCTACGGTATCCACCTTGATCTGTCCCACGGATTCGATCTGGGGACGGACGATATGGCCGTACAATGTATCTACAATCGGATCGGAAACATACAGAATCTTCCCGTGGATATCCGCCTCGCGGAGGGTAGCGCCCACGTCCAGGATCTTCTTCTGCCCGATTTTCAGTATGTTGCTTTTCATAATTCACCTGCTTCGGAAATGAATATGGGTAAATTATACCACAGGGGGAGAGAAAGTGCAAGGGGATCACGCCATCCTGCGATGGGCGGCGTCGATAGCATCTCCGATGATTTCTTTTACGTCATGCCTATCGAACCGCTGGATACCGGCCTCGGTCGCACCGCCTTTTGTGGCTACGGCATCGACCAATTCGGAATAGTTTGCGGCATGCAGCGCATTTCGGAAAATATTATCCGCCATCTGCCTGGACGCATCCGGCGAAAAACCCAACTCTTTCCCTTTCTCAAAAAAACAGTTCAGGATATAGGCGGCAAAACCGATACCGCAGGAAGCAAATGCCGTTACCTTTTCGATGTCCGCCTCGGGAACACAGAATGAATATCCCAGATGATCCAGAAGTGCAACAACGTATTGGTTATCCGTTTCTGTATAACAAATAATACCGTCATTTCTCTCTATCCCCAGATTCGGCATGGCGCGTATAATACTGCTCTGCCCCAAACAGTTTTTCAGTTTGGAAATCGTCACGCCCGCCATAAGGCTGATGATGTGTTTGCTCTCCGGCACAGGGGTGCAATCGCAGAACTCCGCAAAGAAAACGTCAGGCGGCACGCAAATAAAAATGATATCCGATATATCAATCAGCTCTTGATTGGTTCTGCAAACACATATTCCGTATTCACTCTGCGCCAGCTCCTTGGTTTTTTGCGATTTAGCAGTAACGCAGATATTCTCTCTGCGCGCAAAGGCATCACTCAGCAATCCTTTCACCAGCGCTTTTCCCAAATGGCCGAATCCGATAATTCCGATTTTCATATATCCTCCATGTGGCGTAAATTCACACAACTCGTCTCAATCAAAAAATACAGGCACCGTCCTATGGACGGTCGGGACTTGCCCGGCCTGCGGGCCGGAGCGGTGCCGGGGCGTTGCGAAACGCAACTCGAAAAACAGTCCGCCGGACTGTTTTCTGACACGCGCCCTTCAAGCCCCGCTTCCATCATTCAAAAAAAATACAGGCACCGTCCTATGGACGGTGCCTGTATTTTGGTGCCGGTGGCGGGACTTGAACCCGCACGGTATTGCTACCAATGGATTTTGAGTCCACCTCGTCTGCCGATTCCAACACACCGGCTTTTGCCATTCCCGGAGCGAACAATCACGAATCCGCTCACGAGTCTTGTATATTATAGCACAGACGAAAAAAAATAGCAATACTCATTTTGAATTTTTTTGTGAAATAAATACCGAAAAGAAAGGGCGCACTTTCGTGCGCCCTTGGATGCAGGGATTATTTTACGATGATGTTGAAGCGATACAGCATCTGGGCCAGAGCACCGCGGGTTACCGCATCGGTGGGAGTCATCTTCGTAGAGGTGGTGATGATCACGTGGGTCTTGATCGCCCATGCGAATGCCGTGCGATACTCGCCATCCAGCTTGCTGATATCCTCGTAACGGGACAGCGACGCTGCGGGAGATACATCCTTCTTCATGTATACAGCCAGATTATAGAAGGCCTGGGTGATCTCCTGACGGGTGATCACTTTCTTGCCGTCCTCGAAGGTGAGGATACCGGTCTTATCGAACTCCTCGGAGGTGAGGTTCATATACTTCAAAAGCAGTGCCTTCACGTCGTCGAAGGTCATCTCGTCCTTGGTACCGAACTTGCCGTTATCCTTACCGGTCAAGTACTGGTTATCCAAAACATAGGATACACCGCCGTAGTAGGAGGCATCACCGTTCAGATCGGTGTACACCTCGTACCATTCCAACTCGCCCTTCAGCGCCTTGGCAACGAGTTTCTTTACTTCAGCGGCCTTCTTGGCCTCTTCTTCTGCCTTCTTGATGGCCTCCTGCTCTTCGGGAGTCAGTTTGGTATCTTCCTTATCCTCTTCCTTGGGAGTTTCGGGGGTCTCGGGCTTCGCGGTCACGGAATCCTTGGGAACCATGTAGGGGAAGTAAACCCACTCGCCGTCCTTGTACAGGAGTTTGTAGCGGAGAACGTAGTCGCTCATATCCAGCTGGGTGCCGTCCTTCGGAACAGCCACGAGAACCTGACGCCACTCGCCATTCAGGAAAATCGTCTTGTAAACGATCTTGTACACATCCTCATCAATGCCGAGCCACTCCGCGATGCTGGTGCCGAAGGTAGGATACCATACATTACCGAAACCAGGATAGGAGGGATAGCTGGGGTAGAACGGATAGGAGGGGTAGCTGGGATAAGACGGATAAGACGGATAAGACGGATAGGAAGGATAGGTGGGGGTGTCCGGCTTTACTGCCTTGGCAATAACCTGAACCTGAACCGTATCCGACAACTCGGTATCGGGAATGTACGCGGTGATCTCCACGGTACCCACGCCAACAGCAGTCAGTACACCGTCCTTCAGCGTAGCAACAGAGGTATCGTCCACTTTGTACTCGATCAGATACTGGATGCTGGTAGAAGCATAGTAGCCGTTCTTCAGTACTCGTGCGAATACATTGGTGGTGTCATCCACAGCCATCACTTTGTCGTAAACATACAACTCGATGGAGTATTCATCGGGATCGAAATCGATACCTTTGACAGTGATCTTTACGAGAATATACGTAAATCCGCCCTTGGAAACGGCGACGCATGCCTCGCCTTCTTTGAGAGCATAGACGTTGCCGTACTCATCAACCGAAACGAGATCGGGAGTCAGGCTGGTATAATCGTATGCAGTGCCCAGACCGATATTCTTTCTCTCGAACTGATTCATCTCGATGGTGATCTGCTGAATACCGGCAGAGGGGAAAATCACGCCGGCATCGGGATACATGGGGTAGAAGGGATAGGTCGGATAATTCGGATTGTACGAAGGATATATGGTGCTCCAGTACAGTTTGTACAACTCTCTTACCGCATCGCCGGAAACCTCACCGAATCCGGGGATGAAATAATTGCCGTTTGCCAGGGGAATCGAATTGGGCAGCTGCTCAAGAATATAGCGATCGATAGAAGAAATGCTGCTTCCGGGCAGAGTGTTCGACGCTGCCATGGCCACAGGGGTTGCTGCAGCGGCCAGAAGCATGATCGATGCAAATGCAGCAGCCAGCAGTTTCAATGATTTTTTCATAATGCTCTCCTTAGTAATAATAATGGACTGATTTTTGAATCTGTTCTCATGTTGTGAACGGCGCATCTCAAAGTTTGACACCGTTTTCCAACATATAGACGGAATGGAGCGGGAATATGTTCCCGGTAAAAGAAAATTTTTCTGAAATATATCTTATGTGGTTTGTGCGGATTTCGCCAGTACTTCCTCCAGAAACAACCGGATATCCTCCTGCACCTTGCCGCGGTCGGTTTCCATCAGGATTTCATGGCGCATACCGGGGTACAAGCCGGCACGCACGTCCCGATAGCCCATATCCTGCAGAAAGCGGACAGCATCGGCGAAGGCTTTTTTGCTTCCCATCACGGGATCGTCCTCGCCGGAGAGGAACAATATCGGCATATTTTTATTCCGGACGTTGTAATGCCTGGGGGCGTAGGCACGTTTCATAAACGAAAACAAGGTATCGTATCCGTTCAAGGTAAACGGGAATCCGCAGGCCGGATCCGCATTGTACGCCGCACGATTTTCCCGGTTGGCACTGAGCCACAGATACTTCTCCCCCTCGGCGGCTTCCGCCCGGAAAGGATTGTCATACGCGCCCGTGGCCAGATTAGCCACAAGGGGGGAGATATGCCTCTCGCCGCGGAACAGCGCCATCAGGCGGGTAAGCAGGAGACCTGCGCCGACAGCGGGGTTGTTGGATGCCTCGCCGGACAGAATCAACGCGGAAAGATACTCATCTCGCTCGGCGGCATAGGCGCGGGCAACCAGCGATCCCATACTGTGTCCGAGGAGGATCATGGGAAGGCCGGGATACTTAAAGCGAAGCACATCGCCGATCTGATGCAGATCCGCCAGGGTAGCCGCCACGCCATCCGCACCGAAATAGCCGTAATCGGCGGGGGCGGAGGTTTCTCCGTGGCCGCGCATATCGGAGACGATGCAGGCGCCGCCCAGGGAGGCGATATACTCCATGAAAGGTATGTATCGCTTTCTGTGTTCCGCCATGCCATGGGTGATCTGCAAACAGAAGCGGGGGGAGTCATGGCAGATTGTGCTCACCGCCAGGCGGGCACCGTCGTACTTGCTGATCAGAAAGAAGGAATCTGTCTGCATGGGCTGCACTCCTTTCGGTTACTCCTGTCGATCTTCTTCCAGCGTGGTAAACTTCGTATACTGGCCGAACCATCCCATCTTCACGTTACCCGTGGAGCCGTGACGGTTTTTGGCAACGATGACTTCCGCAATGTTCTGCGGCTCATCTTTTTCCGTTTTATAATACTCATCACGATACAGAAACAGTACAATATCCGCATCCTGCTCGATGGCACCGGAGTCACGGAGGTCGGACAGCATGGGGCGCTTATCCGTTCGGGATTCGGGGCCTCGGGACAACTGGGCACAGCAGATCACAGGGACCTGCAGTTCCTTTGCCAAGAGTTTCAGGCCGCGGGAGATTTCCGCCACTTCCTGCACGCGGTTGTCGATGCGGCGATCGCTCTGCATGAGCTGCAGATAGTCGATGACCACCATGCCGAGATTCTTGACCCGGCGCAGCTTGGCTTTCATACCGGTAACGGTAATACCGGTGGTATCGTCGATCAGGATCTCGCAATCCGACAGGCGGGAGGCGGCGTGGGCAAGCTTGCCCCAATCCTCATCCGTCAACTCACCGGAGCGCAGACGGTAGGAATCGATCAGCGCTTCGCTGGACATAACACGGGTGATGAGCTGCTCCGCCGACATTTCCAGGGAGAAAATGCACACGGATTTCTTCGTGGTTGTTGCGGCGTAGGTGGCCAAATTTACAGCGAAACTGGTTTTACCCATACCGGGACGGGCGCCGACCAGCACCAAGTCGGACTTGCCGAGGCCAACCAGCACGCGATCCAATCCGGAGAAACCGGTGGGCATGCCCAAGGCTTCGGTTTTATTCTCCGCCAACAGATGGAGTCGGTCATAGACCTGCACCAGCGCGTCGCGGATGTGGGTGAAGCCCTTATTTTCCCTGCCCTCGGCGACGGCGAATATCTTCTGCTCCGCCATCTCCACCAGATGGGCTACGTCTTCCTGTTCGCCGTATGCCATGGCGGAAATATCGTCACAGGCACCGATCAGGGCGCGCAAAATACTTTTATCGCGGACGATCTCCGCGTAATCCATCACATTGGCGGCACTGGGGACGATTTCGGAGATGAGGCGGATGTAATCCTTACCGCCGGCCTCATCGTACACGCCGTCATGAACCAATTCATCCAGCAGGGTGACCACGTCGATGGTCTTACTGCGCAGATACATCTTCTGCATGGCGGTGAACACATCCTTGTGTTCCTCCAGCATGAAATCTTCCGCATTCAGAATGCCCGCCAGATGATCCATACAGGTAGGATCGATCAGGATGGCCCCGAGAACGGACTGCTCCGCCTCCAGGGAAAAGGGCATCCGGCGGCTCAATTCACCGTTCATAACCGGATCAGGTATCGGAGATCACGACATGGATTTTGCCGACGATCTCGGGATACAGTTTCACATCCAGCATGTACGTACCGAACGCTTTGATGGCGCTGTCCAACTGGATTTTTCTCTTATCGATGGTGATCTTGTGGGCAGAGGCGAGAGCCTCTGCAATATCCTTGGCGGTCACCGCGCCGTACAGTCTGCCGTCGGCGCCGGCCTGGGATTTGATCTTCACCACAACGGAGGAAAGCTGCTCGGCGGTTGCCCGGGCGGCTGCCTTCTCCACCTCGATCTTATGGAGGCGGGCCTCCTCTTTCATCTTCAATTCGTTCATTGCCTTGGCATCCGCCTCAGCGGCCAGTCCCTTGGGGAACAGGAAATTGCGGGCGTATCCGTCGGATACGTTGATCAGATCCCCCTTCTTTCCCTGGCTTTTGACATCGGCAAGCAATACTACTTTCATACATGTATACCTGTTTTCCCGCAGGAAAACATCCTTTCTGCGTTGTGTTATGGTTTATTTTCCCTGCGCGGGAGTATCCTCCGTACTGTCGAAGTACGAGTCAATAGCGGCTTTCAGCTGCACCAGCGCATCCTGCACGGTGGAGCCGCTGACCTGGGCCGCCGCGGAGTCGAAATGACCGCCGCCGCGAAGTTTCTCCAGAATGAGTTGTACGTTGACCGTATCGCTGGAACGGGCGGATATATGGACCATATCCCCGATCCGCACCAGGGCAAACGCGGCCTGCACGCCCGTCACGGTCAGAAGCTTATCCGCCGCCTTGGCCGCCGCAATGCGATCGCTGGGATCTCCCTCGCCCTCGCCGAGCGCGATGGCGGTCACGTCGCGGTAGATGACCACATTGGAGCGGAATTTCGCCTCCCGGATGAAGTCATCCAGGTTGGTTTTGAACAGATTCTGCACCTCGGTGGGCGATGCACCGCGGTCCCGCAGGTACAACGCCGCGCTGAAGGTACGGGAACCTGTGTTTTTCGTAAACTGTTTGGTATCGAGAAGGATACCCGCCAGCATCAGATTGGCCTCCGCCGGCAAAAGGATTCCGTCGGGCAATACCTGCTCCATCATTTCCGCCACCAGTTCACAGCAGGCAGAGGCGGAGGGCTCGATATAGGAAATCAGGGGCGAGCGCTCAAACTCTTCCGTCTTGCGGTGGTGGTCCAGAATGACGATGTTGTCCACATTCTGTGCCAGCGCGGGGGATTCGTACAAAGCGGGATTGTTTACATCCACGATGACCAGAAGGGTGTTGGCGCTGACCAACTCCAGAGCCTCCCGGGTGTCAATGAGCACATCCGTGTACGCTTTCAGTCGGCTGAGGATCTTCCGACAGCCGGCCAGATTCCGATCCTGCAGATCGGTAACGATATTTACGGGGATACCGCAGAACATGGCCAGACGCGCCACGCCGACGCAGGCGCCGAAGGCGTCAAAATCCGCATATCTGTGTCCCATCACCACCACATTGGAGGCACGGGAGATATGGGTAATGAGTTCGTTGGCGATCACGCGGGCGCGGACCTTAGTCCGCTTCTGCACGGTTTTGGTACGACCGCCGTAGAATTCGATGCCGTTGTCGTTTTTCACAACGACCTGATCGCCGCCGCGCTGCAGGGCCATATCCAAAGCGGCGGCCGCCGCGCGCTCTTTTTCACTGAACACGCCGCGGACATTGGACACGCCGATGGACACGGTGACGGGCAATTTGCCGTCGCCCACGCGGATATCGCGGATCTTATCCAGAATATCGAATTTCCGGACGATGAAATCGTCCAGGTGATGCGCTTCAAAAACGAAGAGGTAGCGATCCCGCTCGTATTCTTTCAGAATACCCTCGGACTGCTCCGCCCACTCCCGCAGAACGGATTCGATCTGCACGGCAACCGTGCGGAATTTCTCCTGCTCATACTGGAGAAGCTCATCCAGATTGTCCACCATGATATAGGCCACAACGGCCTCCGACTGGGCGATCTGGGTGTACAGACGCTCCGTTTCCGTCACGTCCTCCATGGTCACAAGCAAGAACACCTTATCCTTGGCGCGGATGCGGGATGCGCCGGCACGGAAGGAATTATCCCCGATCATGACGGGCACGCCGCCCCCCGCATTATCGCGAAGCAGATCGGCCACGCGGCAGCTCAGGAATTCCTCAGCCCGATGGCCGTACAGCTGTACATTGGTATCGCAGGCAGCGGAAAGGGAGCGATTGTACCAGATGATCCGTTCTTCCTTCTCGTCGCAGATGAACACGGGTGAGGATAGTTTCATCACCGTATCCAGCATGATATTGCCGAGAACGGGACTGAGCAGCTGACTGTCCGCGCCGTGGGGGCCACGACGGTCCGCAAAGCGAAGAATCAGCACATAGGCCAGCATCAGAAGTACAAACACCACGGCCGCGGTGGCCCACAAAGGAATTTCGGTAAAGGTGCCGAGTACGACAAGGATCGCCACGGCGACAACACCGGCCGCCGCCATCCACAAAGAACTGCCGAAGAAGCGGCTCAGTTCCAGATTATGTTTTTTATTTTTAGGCATGATATCCTTCCTGTCCTGTTTCGCGAAACGGATGCGAAACCGATATAAATAAACAGAAAACAAAGGCCGAAAAATCACTCGGATGTATCCGGGAAAGGCGGTGCGTCCGCAAAAGTCCCAGAATACCTATACGTATAGCATTATACTGTATTATTGTACCATGGTTTTACAAATAATGCAAGTATTTGTTGATCATTCTGCCAAATTCCCCAATTCATGCCGATAAACAAGATTTGATAAAGAAAAAATCTTCCACGGCGTTGCATCCGACGGTTTTTTTGTATATAATAATGGTATGGATAAATACGAATTTCGAGGTTGGATATGGCACTGCCGGATTTTCATAATAAAACTGTAACCCTTCTCGGGGCGGGGGTTTCCAATATGCCCCTGGCCGGATATCTTACGGCCAAAGGCGCGATCGTTACCGCACGGGATAAGAAATCCGAGGCGGATCTGGGCGAGGATGGAGCAAAACTGCGGGAGTGGGGCGTGCGCCTGATTTGCGGTGAGGACTATCTTGCGGACATCCGGGAGGAATATGTATTCCGCTCCCCCGGGTTCCGGCCGGATCTTCCCGCGCTGCTGGAAGCCAAAGCCTGCGGATCGGTAATCACCTCAGAGATGGAGCTGTTTCTTGCCAATCGCCCCTGCCCTGTGATCGGCATTACGGGAAGTGACGGCAAAACCACCACCACCACGCTGATCTCCGAGATTCTCACGAAGGCCTTTGCTCCCCTGGGACACAAGGTGTTTCTGGGCGGCAACATCGGCAAGCCCATGCTGTACCGGATCGGAGAGATGACCGAGTCCGACATGGCCGTGGTGGAGTTGTCCAGTTTTCAGTTGATGACGGCGGACTCCGCTCCGGATGTGGCGGTGATCACCAATATCACCCCCAACCATCTGAACTGGCACACGGGTATGGATGAATACATCGCCGCCAAGGCCAAGATTCTGGACGGGTGCGCCCGGGCGGTATTGAATTATGAAAACGAGATCACAAGAGATCTGGCCCGCACAGCGGCATGTCCCGTGACGCTGTTCTCCCACAATCATATTCCCGACGAAGAACTGCGGGAGGGAGACAGCGCCGTATATGAGAAAGACGGCGTGATTGTCTTCCGCACCCGCGGCGAGGAAGACTTCCCCATTTTGCAAGTCAGCGACATCCTCCTGCCCGGCCGGCACAACGTGGAAAATTACATGGCCGCCATCGCCGCGGTGCGGGGCTATGCCGGTCCCGAGGAGATCGGGGAGGTGGCACGGACCTTCCGTGGGGTACGGCACCGTCTGGAGCTGGTACGGGAGATGGGCGGCGTGGCCTACTACAACGGCTCCATCGATTCCTCCCCCACCCGCACCGCCGCCGCGCTGAATGCCATGGGAGACCGATCGCTGGTGCTGATCTGCGGCGGATACGACAAGCAGATCCCCTTTGCTCCTTTGGCGGATGCGCTGCTTTCCCGGAACAACATTCGCGCGCTGGTGCTGACCGGCGCAACGGCACAGAAAATTGAGGATGCACTCAGAGAGCATCCCGCCTTTGCGGGTCGCTCCTTCGAAATCCACCGCGAGGCGGATTTCACCGAAGCAATACTGCTGGCATCCCGCTGTGCCCGAGCGGGTGACGCGGTGCTTCTCTCCCCTGCCTGCGCCAGTTTTGATGCCTTCGCCAATTTCGAGGTGCGGGGCGACCGCTTCTGCGAGATCGTGCGCGGACTGACCGAATGACACAGAAAGGATAACGATATGCTTGCCAACAAACGAATGGATAAGGGAAGATCGGCTGTTTCCTCCGTCACACTGGACTCTCTGATACCCGAGGATCACATCATCCGGCAGATTGATGCCGCCATCGATTGGGAGGGACGCTGTGCGCCCATGCGCGCCTGGTACAACCGGGATCGGGGACGCCACGCCTTTGAGCCGGAGGTACTTCTGGCGATTGCGTTGTGGCGGCACATCTACGGAGTGGATTCCCTGCGCGCCGCGGCGGCGGAGATGCAGACCAATCTGCCCTTCCGCTGGTTCATCGGATGTCCGCTGGATCAGAGCGTGCCCCATTTCTCCACCATCAGTGCCAATCTGCTGCACCGCATTCCCAAGGAAGTGTTTGAGGCGGCCTTTGCGGGGGCCTTGTGCGATATCATTGACGAAAAGGTGCTGACCCCGGATGTGCTGGTGCGGGAGAGTGCGTTCCTCACCAAAGATGGAAAGCTGGGCGATCTGGTCTCCCGCTATTTTGTGGCGGTGGATCAGTTGTCCCTGGCTCCCGACACGCCGGAAGATGCAAAAAAGGACACGCCCGCTGAGCAGATGCAACTGACGCTGTGATGCAAAAAATGAAACCAGCCGCTTCCGTATGAAGCGGCTGGTTTTATCATTATTTCGATGAGGGAAAGTAGGCGCGCAGTGTGCCTGCCACCGCGCTGATGGGCATGGTCTGCAAAACGATCCGTCCGGGACCGCGGACCACGGTGTTGAAGATTCCCTCTCCGCCCAGGAGAGCGTTTTTGATGCCGGGCACGCTGACCACATCCATGGTGCATGTGGCATCCATCATGGCCAGATATCCCGTATCCACCACCATGGACTGGCCCTCCGCCAACTCATACTCGCAGGCGTAGCCGTCGATCTCCACAAAGGCGATGCCGTCGCCGGAAAGCTTCTGCATGATGAATCCCTCGCCGCCGAACAGGCCAGCACCAAATCGCTTCTGGAAATGCACGGACAACTCCACCGTGGCCTCGCTGGCCAGGAAGGCGCTTTTCTGGACGATCAAGGGATGATCCGGCGTGACCCGGATGGCGCGGATCGCCCCGGGAAAGCTGGAGGCAAAGGTGATCTGTCCCGGGCCGCCCTGGGCGGTATACCGGTTCTGGAACAGAGATTCCCCGGAAAACATCCGCCCGATGGCACGGCCGAAGCCGCCGCTGACGGTTTCCATCTTCATATTGGGGGTCATCCAGCTCATGGATCCCCGCTCGGTGATCAAAGTTTCCCCCTCTGCCACGTCGCAGATCACGGCCGGCAGGGAGTCTCCGACAATTCTGTACTGCATATGTATCTCCTTTGCGGATATGGATTTGTCTTCAATAGTTATTGTATCACGCCCTTGGCCGGATTGCAATAAATCGCAGATATTTTCCTCACAGACTTGCAAGCGGGGACAAAATCGTTTACAATACAAGTACACCCTGCGCGATCTCTCATATTTCCGCCCCTGTCCGCGTATGAATGGCACATAGGAAATTGTTTTCGGGGGATCGATATGCAAGCACAAAAACGTTACGCCAACCGATATATTGCTTTTTTTGTCCTGTTCTGCATCCTTTTTTCCGCGCTTACCGCCTTCTTTATCTGGTGCGGAGCCACCTTTGTCCGACATCGCGGCACATCCGCTGAGGATGCGGCGGCTCCGTCTCGTCCCATTATCGTCATCGATGCGGGGCACGGCGGGGAGGACGGCGGTGCGTCGGGGGAGGACGGAACGAAGGAAAAGGATCTGAATCTGTTGGTGGCGCAGTCCCTGGCCGATATTCTCACCGCCGCGGGATACGATGTGCGCATGACCCGCACCGACGACCGTTTGCTCTACGATCTGTACGGGGATCTCACGGACTACACGGGGCATAAGAAAACTTACGATCTGCGCAACCGTCTGCGCTTCACCGAGGAGGCGGGTGCGGATTTGCTGCTCAGCATCCACATGAACAAATTTCCCCAACCCCAGTACAGCGGACTGCAGGTGTACTATTCCCCCACCGCGCCGGAGAGCCGCACGGTGGCGGAGGTGATCCGCAACTACACCAAACTGTATCTCCAACCGGAGAACGAGCGGGAAACCAAGGCGGCCACCTCCTCCATCTACCTGCTGCATCGCATTCAGCGGCCGGCAGTAATGGTGGAATGCGGATTTTTATCCAATGAAGAAGAACTGTCCCGCCTGAAGGACGACACCTATCGCCGCCAGTTGGCCCTGGTCATCGCTTGTGCCGCGGCGGAATCCCTCAGCGGGACGGCAGGAAAATAAAATCTCAGAAGAAAGATAACGGTACGATTATGAAAGCACCCAAAAAAATATTTGTCTGCACCGAGTGCGACGCACAGACTCCCAAGTGGCTGGGCCGATGCCCGGAATGCGGCTCGTGGAACTCCCTGGTGGAGGAAACCTACACCGCATCTGCCGTGCCGTCGGCGGGCATTTCCTCCGCCCGCGTGGCGGAACACGCCGCGCCCCTGTCGGAGTTGGATGCGGCGGAATGTGTGCGCACCGTCACGGGTATCGGTGAGCTCGATCGGGTACTGGGCGGCGGTCTGGTAGACGGATCAGTGGTGCTTCTGGCCGGTGAGCCCGGCATCGGCAAATCCACCCTGCTTATGCAGTTGTGCGGGGCGCTGGGCACGGGTGGCAAGCTTCTGTACGTATCCGGTGAGGAATCCCGGCCTCAGTTGAAGATCCGCGCGGCGCGGCTGGGCACGGAGGGTGACGGTATTTTGCTTCTGACGGAGACGGATCTGGACACGATTCTAACGGAATACGAGCGGGTGAAGCCGGATATCCTCATCGTGGATTCCATCCAGACAATCTACTCTCAGCGGGCGAACTCTGCCCCGGGCAGTATCACGCAGGTGCGGGAATGTGCCGCCGCGCTGATGCAAAGAGCCAAGGCAGACGGTGTTTCCGTGATCATTGTTGGCCACGTGAACAAGGAAGGCGGCATTGCCGGGCCGAAGGTGCTGGAGCACATGGTGGATGCGGTGCTGTACTTCGAGGGGGACCGGAGTCAATCCTACCGCATCATCCGGGCGGCAAAGAACCGCTACGGCTCCACCAACGAGATCGGCGTATTTGAGATGTGCGACAGCGGACTGCGGGAAGTGGAGAATCCCTCCGCCATGCTTCTGTCGGAGCGGCCTACCAACGTATCGGGCAGCTGTGCTGTTTGTATTTTAGAGGGCACGCGGCCCATCATCGCGGAGATCCAGGCGCTGGTCACCCCGACCAACGCGCAAAATCCCCGCCGCACAGCCAACGGCATCGATTACAACCGTATGTTTCTTTTGCTGGCCGTTTTGGAAAAACGACTGGGACTGCGCTTCTCCTCCTGCGACGTGTATCTGAACGTCATCGGCGGATTGCGCATCGACGATCCCGGCGCGGACGCCGCCGTGGCGCTGGCGCTGATCTCCAGCATGCGGGATATCGTGATCCCGCCGGATCTGATTGCCATGGGCGAGATCGGCCTGGCGGGCGAATTCCGCACCATCTCCTCCGCCGATCAGCGGGCGGCCGAGGCGGCACGGCTGGGCTTTACCAAGATCGCCCTTCCCAAGCGGTGCATCGACGGAAAAATGGCCGCAGGCGGCATCGATCTGGTTCCCCTGGGCGGCATTTACGACGCGCTGACACTTCTGGCGAAAAAAGAGTAAAAAACGGAGGATGACGAAATGACACCGAAAGACCGTACATATCTGTCGTCTCATTTTCACGATTTTGTCTGTGTGGATTGGCAGTACAGCCGTCCGGATCAGTGTCTGCAGTTACGCATTCGCGAGGACTGGGATAACGAGGAAAACTCGGATGCGTTTCTTTTGAAATTTGAGGGAATCCGCTATTACAGCATGGAGGCGGAGAACCATTTTCAGAATTTTCCTTTGTTCTGGATTATCTCTACTACCGCCTTTACCACGTCGGAGAGAAAAAAACGGCTCGAAAAGCAGTTCGATGAACCGCTTTATCAATATGAGATCTGTCTGGAAAACGGCTACGTGGAAATCATCTGCGCGGATATCCATGCAGAAAGGCTGAAGGAGGATCCCCCGCCGTATACCCCCGATTCCTCCTGGACTCCACCGCCGCCGCCCGAACCGTTCCCGCCCGAGGAACGGGAAGCACGCATTCTGAATGCGGCGCAGAGTCACACATACCCCTCCGCCGACTACTATCGGGCCGAGGAAACGCTTCTGCTCATGGAAGAGAACAAGGATCCTGCCCTGCCCGGGCTGGCACGGGCAATACTGCATCTGGACGATCCGGATTTCTGGGAAATCGCCGTCCGTATATTGGGCAGGCGCGGCACAGCGGAGGATCTGCCGCTCTTGTACGCACAGATTCCGGGCACGAAACAGCACCCAGACCGCCGCAAACTACTTTTGAACACCATCGACCTTCTGGCGGTGAAAAACAACTGAACAACATAAAAAAAGGAGGATTTCCCGCACGGGGAATCCTCCGTTTTTTGCATAACACCCGAAGATCACAGTTTCTTCTGCTGTTTCAGCCAGACGCGCATGACCATTTTATGGGGCAGGAGTTTGGTGGCCAGCACCTGTGCCCGGACGGACAATCCGCAGATGGACACATCCTTCCCCCGCTTCATATCCTTCAATGCGCGGCGGACCACCTCATCGGAATCGAAAAACTTATTATAATATTTGATGGTATCATCCTTCACGGCGTGCTCGAAAAACTCCGTGCGCACCCATCCGGGACACACCGCCATGACGCGGATGCCCGTTCCCCGCAACTCCTGATTGAGGGCCCGGGAGAAGGACAACACAAAGGCCTTGGTGGCGCCGTACACATTGATATAGGGCACGGGCTGGAAGGAAGACAGAGATCCCAATTGGTAGATCGCTCCGCCTTTTGTCACATAGGGCAAGGTAGCGTAGGTGATGGCCACTAACGCCTTCACGTTCAGATCCACCATGGTATAGTAATCCTCCAGGGGGAAATCCTTGAAGGCGCCGAAGCGGCCGAAACCGCTTCCGTTGACAAGGACGGACACGGAGGGATTGTATTTCGCCAGCGCGGCCTTATACTCCTCAATACTCTCCGGCTTGGTCAGATCCAGCGCCATGATGCGCAAAGGCGCGCGGACATCCGCCGCCAGGGATTCCAGACGCTCCCGCCGACGGGCGATGACCCAGATCTCATCGTAGGTATCCGCCGCGTCCAGCTGGCGGACGAAATCCCGTCCCATCCCGGAGGACGCGCCGGTGACAACAGCAATTTTCATGATTACTCCTTAACTTAGCCTAACAGTCTTTCCCGTTCTGGCGGATTCGTACACCGCGCCGACGATCTGCACGGCTTTGATGGCCTCCAGGGGGAGGATCTGCGGATCGTGATCGTAGCGAATGGCGTCGATCATATCCTGCACCACGGCCCGGTGGCCTGTCAATGTGCCGGGATGCTGTACCTCATACGCGGGATTGCCGCCGCCGTAGCGGGCCAGCATCTCCTCTTCTTCCTCTTCCTCATCGGCGGCATCCAACTCCAGCATATCCGCAAAGTCGTCGGAAAATTCTTTGATTTTCCACACCTTCAAAACGTCCTGATCCGCCTCGACGGAGCCGTTCGTTCCGTAGATTTTGATGTCGGTGGAGATGCCCGGATAGGCGCAGGTAGTGCTGACGAAGGTGGCCATGGCTCCGTTTTTGAAGCGGATCACCGAGGCGGTGGTATCCTCCGTTTCGATATCGTGGCCGTAGATGTCCATTTGCGATGTAACGCTTTCCACATCGCCCATGAGCCACTGCATCAGATCCACCGTATGGACCGCCTGATTCATGAGAGATCCGCCGCCGTCCATGTCCCACGTACCGTGCCATCCTTCATAATAAGCCTGCTTGCGGTACCATTTGACAGCAAAAGTTCCCAGATACACCCGTCCCAGGTGATCGCACTCGATGGCCTGGCGGATGGGCAGCATATCCACGTTGTAGCGATTCTGATGGACGACGCCGGCCTTCATGCCGGTTTCCCGGCGCACTCGCTCGATCTGCATAGCCGCCTCGGGGGTGATATCGATGGGCTTCTCGATAAGCACATGCTTCCCTGCCCGCATGGCCCGAACGGCGTACTCCGCATGCATGGCGGAGGGCAGGCAGATGCTGATCAGATCCACCTCCGCGTCCCGGATCAGTTCGTCAAAATCCGTATAGGTTTTGACGCCGGGATATTTCATTGCCATCTTGTCCAGTTTTTCCTGCAAAAGATCGCACACGGCCACCAGCCGTCCACCCTCCGCGGCGGCGATTCCATCCGCGTGGGCCTGTCCGATGCCCAGACCGACCACGGCACATCCGATAATTTTGCTCATAGCCTGCTACCTCGCTGCTTCTATCACAGTATACCCGATTTTCCGCCAATGACGGCCGGGAGATTTTTCATTTACTTTAATTATAATCGGAATTGTTCCGTTTGCAATACGAAATGAAAAATCCGGCAAATATTTGATCTCAAGCAATATTTACAGATTGTTTACATTTAAATATTTCGTAAACATTTATAGGTTGATTTGTAAATTAGGCGGAATTCCTATTGATTTCCGATTTTTTTGTTGACTTCGACATGGAATAATGATAAAATAATAAACTGCATTAGAATGGTTTATTTCTACATTATTTATGTTATTTGCCTGTTTTTTGCCCCTCCGCCCCGGCGGCGCGGCAGAATCCGGGTATCGAACAGAACGGAGTGATATTGGAATGGTAAAGCCCCAGAAAGTCGGCAAGAACGTCAGAATGAGCTTTTCCAAAATCGACGAAATCCTTGAGATGCCCAATCTGATCGAAGTTCAGAAGAACTCCTATCAGTGGTTCCTCGAGGAAGGTTTGATGGAAGTGCTGCGGGATGTATCCCCCATCACAGACTATTCCGGAAACCTCTTCATCGATTTTGTATCTTATTCTCTCGATTCCAAGCCCAAGTATCCCGTTGAGGAATGCAAAGAGCGGGACGTAAACTACGCCGCCCCCCTCAAGGTGGAAGTCCGCCTCTCCAACAAGCTGACCGGTGAGGTCAAGCAGTCCGAAATCTTCATGGGCGATTTCCCGCTCATGACCGAAAGCGGAACCTTCATTATCAATGGTGCCGAGCGTGTCGTTGTTTCTCAGATCGTTCGCTCCCCCGGCATCTACTACGATCAGCAGATCGACAAGACCGGTAAGCGTATGTTTACCGCCACCGTGATTCCCTATCGCGGCGCGTGGCTGGAGTATGAGACGGATTCCAGCGATGTGTTCTATGTGCGCATCGACAAAAACCGCAAGCTCCCCATCACCATGCTGATCCGCGCACTGGGTATCCAGTCCGCTGACGAGATCCGTGCCGTATTCGGTGACGAGCCGAAACTGGTGGCTACTCTGGAGAAGGATGAGTGCGACAATCTGGCACTGGAGAACAAGACCACCGTACGGGATGAGGCGCTGAAGGAGATTTACAAGAAGCTCCGTCCCGGCGAGCCTGCCATTGTGGAAAGTGCAGAGTTGCTGATCCACAATCTGTTCTTCGATCCCAAGCGCTATGATCTGGCTCCCGTTGGCCGTTATAAATATGATAAGAAGCTGGCAATCCACTCCCGTCTGGCCGGCCGTACCCTGTCCCGTCCCGCTGTCAGCCCCCTGACCGGCGAGATCCTCTTCGACGAGGGCGCACTTCTGTCCGCCGAGGATGCACTGGCCATTGAGCGCGCCGGCATCAATGAGGCATATCTGAGACTGGATGACGGCACCGAGGTAAAGGTATTCAGCAACAACACCATCGAGCCCGCCGCTCTGCTGGGCTACGATCTCACCGACTGCGGCATTGAGGAGAAGGTACGCACCTCCGTACTGCTGGAGATCATGGAAGCCGCCGGTGACGACAAGGATGAAGTGAAAGCTCAGGTAATGCGCCGCATAGCCGAGCTGGTGCCCAAGCACATCACCGAGGACGATATCCTGGCCTCCATCAACTACCTTCTCTGCCTGTCTCACGACATCGGCACTACCGACGACATCGACCATCTGGGCAACCGCCGCCTGCGCTGTGTAGGCGAATTGCTCCAGAATCAGTTCCGCATCGGTCTGTCCCGTATGGACAAGATCGTGAAGGAGCGTATGACCGTTCAGGACAACGAAACCCTGACACCCCAGACCCTGATCAACATCCGTCCCGTGGTAACCGCGATCCGCGAGTTCTTCGGTTCTTCCCCGCTCTCCCAGTTCATGGACCAGTCCAACCCGCTGGCTGAGCTGACCCACAAGCGCCGTCTGTCTGCGCTGGGCCCCGGCGGTCTGTCCCGTGACCGCACTTCCTTCGAGGTTCGTGACGTTCACTACACCTACTACGGTCGTATGTGTCCCATCGAGACGCCTGAAGGTCCCAACATCGGTCTGATCTCCTATCTGGCCACCTATGCCCGCATCAACAAGTACGGCTTCATTGAGGCACCCTACCGCCGCGTGGATCGCGAGACCGGTGTGGTCACCAACGAAGTCATCTACATGACCGCGGACGTGGAAGATAACTATATCGTGGCACAGGCGAACGAGCCGCTGGACGAAAACAACCGCTTCGTCAACCGTAAGGTTATCGCCCGTGCCAAGTCCGAAATCATCGAAATCGAAAACGACCGTGTGGACTTCATGGACGTTTCCCCGAAGATGGTGGTTTCCGTGGCTACCGCACACATCCCGTTCCTGGAAAACGACGATAACTCCCGTGCACTGATGGGCTCCAACATGCAGAAGCAGGCTGTGCCGCTTCTCACCACCGAATCCCCCATCGTGGGTACCGGTATGGAGCACAAGGCTGCTGTGGACTCCGGCGTTGTGGTTGTGGCTAAGGAAGACGGCTATGTGGATTCCGTTTCCGCGGACGAAGTGGTTCTCCGCTACGATGACGGCCGCAAGGAAGCATATCACCTGCGGAAGTTCAAGCGCAGCAACCAGGGCATGTGCATGAACCAGCATCCCATCGTGGACGCCGGCGAGCGTGTGGAAAAGGGTCAGGTAATTGCTGACGGTCCCGCAACGGATCACGGCGAAATCGCCCTCGGCAAAAACGCGCTGATCGGCTTCATGACCTGGGAAGGTTACAACTACGAGGACGCGGTTCTTCTGAACGAGCGTCTGGTACGCGATGACGTTTACACCTCCATTCACATTGAAGAATATACTCACGAAGCCCGTGATACCAAGCTCGGACCGGAAGAGATCACCCGTGAAATCCCCAATGTGGGCGAAGACGCGCTGAAAGATCTGAACGCCGACGGTATCATCAAGAAGGGTACGGAAGTCCGTCCCGGTGACATTCTCGTCGGTAAGGTTACCCCCAAGGGTGAGACCGAGCTGACCGCCGAGGAGAGACTGCTCCGCGCCATCTTCGGCGAGAAGGCCCGCGAGGTACGTGACACCTCCCTCCGTCTGCCCCATGGCGAATCCGGTATCGTAATCGACGTAAAGGTATTCTCCCGTGACAATTCCGACGATCTCCCGCCGGGAGTCAATCAGGTAGTCCGTGTATACATCGCCCAGAAGAGAAAGATCTCCGTCGGCGATAAGATGGCGGGCCGTCACGGTAACAAGGGTGTCGTTTCCCGCATCCTGCCCCCCGAGGATATGCCCTTCCTGCCCGACGGTACTCCTCTGGATATCGTTCTGAACCCGCTGGGCGTTCCTTCCCGAATGAACATCGGTCAGGTGCTGGAAGTGCATCTGGGTATCGCCGCCAAGAAGCTGGGCTGGAAGATCATGACCCCCGTATTCGACGGCGCCAACGAGAAGGATATCACCGAATGCATGCGCATGGCCGGTATGGCCCGCGAAGTGCTGCCCGGCGAGAACACGCAGGGTAAGGATACCTTCACCGAGGTGGACCCCGTCACCGGCGAGGAAAAGACCATGATCGTGGACGGTAAGACCATCCTGTATGACGGCCGTACCGGTGAACCCTTCGATAACCCCGTTACCGTTGGTATCATGTATTACCACAAACTGCATCATCTGGTTGATGATAAGATTCACGCACGTTCCACCGGACCCTACTCTCTCGTTACACAGCAGCCCCTGGGCGGTAAGGCTCAGTTTGGCGGTCAGCGTTTCGGCGAGATGGAGGTTTGGGCTCTTGAGGCATACGGTGCAGCATACACATTACAAGAAATTCTTACAGTTAAGAGTGACGACGTAATCGGTAGAACAAAAGCATTTGAGGCAATCGTAAAGGGACAGAACATTCCTACACCGGGTGTTCCTGAATCCTTCAGAGTTCTTGTTAAAGAGCTTCAGGCTCTTGCACTTGATATTAAGG
>JAZQFQ010000025.1:0-7072 GCA_045539595.1 Eubacteriales bacterium
CCACATCCTTATCGAAAATGTTGTGTCCGTTATAGCACACCTCACCTGTAATCTTTACAATCGGTATAAGGTCGTTCATGCGATTAAGAGTTTTAAGAAAAGTAGACTTGCCACAACCGGAAGGACCGATCAATGCAGTAATACTTTTATCAGGGATAGATATGTTTATATCTTTTAAAGCTTTATTATCACCGTACCATAGGCTTAAGTTTTTAGCCGTCATTATTTCACTCATACGTTTCTCCTTTTAGCGAAGTATTTGCCCACCAATGTGGCAGAGAGATTTATAATCAAAGTAAGGATCATCAGAATGGATGCAATAGCAAATGCCACTTCAAACTCGCCGTACTCTTTTGCGTACACATAAAGTGCTACGCTCAAGGATGCACCGGGCTTCATCATACCGGTAAAGATGTCATTTAACGAATGAGCAAGACCGGCTGTGTAGAACAAAGCCGCTGTCTCACCAACAATTCGACCGATAGAAAGGATGCAACCTGTGATCACACCATCCACACATCCGGGAAGTACCACTGTGCGGATTACTCTCCACTTGCCTGCACCCAAACCGAAGGCTCCTTCACGGTAGCTCTGCGGCACGGTCTTTAAGCTCTCCTGTGTGGTTCGCATAACTGTCGGCAGGTTCATAATAACGAGCGTCAAAGCACCTGCAAGCAGGCTTGAACCTAAAGTGTTTGCAAAGAGCAGCATACCCACAAGACCGTAGATGATTGACGGAATTCCCGACAAGGTCTCAGCAGCATATTCAATGATGCCTACAAGTTTTTTATTCTTTGCATATTCGTTCAGATAAATCGCCGCACCGACACCGACCGGAAGCACAATCAAAAGTGTTGCCAGGATGATGTACAGCGTGTTTAGTATATCCGGCAAGATACCTATTGTGCCTCGAAGCTGACTGGGTTTGGTAGAGAGCAGCTCCCAAGTAATATTCGGCAAGCCTTTAGAGAGCACGTAACCGAGTAAGAACAGTACCAACGCCACCGTGATACCGATCGAAAGCCACATCATACATCTCATACCGAGAATGTATGCTTTTCTTTTTGTACTAATCGTTTTCTTTTGCATATTAGCCCTCCTTGTTTCTCTTCAGGAAGAAGTTGAGCGTTGCGTTTATGAGCATAATAAAGAGGAACAACACAAGGGCGATGGAAAACAAAGCATCACGCTGAAGGCTTCCGTAGCTTGCGTAGGACATCTCACTGGCAACGGCAGTAGTAAGGAAGCGTACACTCTGGAAGAGCGACGGCATATTTGCTACGTTGCCGGCTACCATCATAACAGCCATTGCTTCACCGATTGCACGTCCCACACCGAGCACAACGGCAGCTGCGATGCCGCTTTTTGCTGCTCGTACAGATACCTTAAAATAGGTTTCTGTAGGTGTTGCACCGAGAGCAAGGGATGCATCTTCATATTCCTTAGGTACTGCATCCAGTGCAGTGATAGAAACTTTGATAATGCTCGGCAAGATCATAACGGCAAGGACAACGATTGCGGCAAGCAAGCTTGCTCCGTCAGGGATATTAAAGATTTCACGAATGGCAGGTACTAAGACAAGCATACCCACAAGACCGTAAACAACCGAAGGAATGCCGGCGAGCAGATTAACTGCAGATTCAACCACATTGCGTACACGCTTACTTGCTACCTTAGAAAGGTATACTGCGGAGAAGAAGCCAATCGGCACACCGATCAGGATGGCGCCTGCCGTACCATAAATACTTGTCAGTATAAAGGGTAGTATTCCGTACTTCGGATCATCAGCACTGGATGCCCATTCTTTACCGAACAGGAAATCTATCAAACCTATTTCTTTAATTGCGGGAATACCCGAGATTATAAGGTAAACGGTAATCATCAGAACACAGCCTACCGTGATAAGACCAAGAATCAGGAATATTCCGTGAATGATATTTTCAAGTAATTTCTTTTTCTTCATATTACACCTCAAACGGGAATAAGCGACGGCTGTAGCTTACCGTCGCTCGTTTATCTCCCTTAGTTAGCAGGAACAACACCTGCGTTACTGATGATTTCATTAGCTTCGGAAGATGTGATGTAATCGAAGAACTCCTGAGCACTCTTAGAAAGCTTGGTATCCTTCTTGGTAACCAGTACGAAGGGACGCTGTACTGCGTAGCTGCCATCTTTTACGGTGCTTTCACTGGGAGCAACACCGCCAACCGATACTGCCTTTACGCTGTCCTTTACGGAAGCGAGGGATGCATATCCGATCGCGTTGGGGTTGCTGGATACTGCGGTAATTACGTCACCGGTAGAGGTGCATTCCTGACGGTATTTGCACTTGTCTTCGGTGTCGGTGATAGACTCGAAGCCATCTCTTGTACCGCTGTTTGCCTCACGACCGATGAGAACGATTTCTCCATCTGCGCCGCCAACATCTTTCCAGTTTTTAATTTCGCCGGTATAGATCTTAGCGATGGTCTCGAGGCTCAGGTCAGATACCTTGTTGCTGGGGTGTACGATAATTGCGATTCCGTCATATGCAAGGATGGTTCCTTCAAGACCCTTTGCCTTTTCCTCATCCTTGAGGTCTCGGCTGGAAAGTCCGATGTCGCAACGTCCTGCGAGAACTGCTTCTATACCTGCGCCGGAACCGGTTGCATTATAGGTAACTTCTGTTCCGGTCTTTTCCTGGAACGCTTCACTTAAGGATTCGATAACTTTACTCATGGAGGTGGAACCGTCTGTCGATACACTCTCTGACTTGGAGCAACCAACCATTGCGGTGCAGAACAAAACTGCTACTACTAACAAACTGATAATCTTTTTCATAATTTTGAACTCCTCTCAAAATTTCTTTGTTTTGTATCTTTGCTACGACTTTATTATAGTACCCCGCAGTAAAATCCGTAATCATACTGCTGTAAAATCGATGTAAAAGATTATCAGTTCATTATTTTGGAGTAATTATCCAAAGAGCATATATAAAAAGGTTCGATAGCACTAAACTACCGAACCTTATCTACTTTATTATTCGCCCGGAGCAATATAGCCGCGCTCGTCCAGTACTTTTTCGATTTGATCAAGGACCTCTTCGGATTCTGCACGAATCGTATGATAATGGTACCCACCCGTGATATTCATCAGCTCTGTGGATTTCCCGGTTCTGACTCCCTCAATAAACTGTCTAACGTGAAGGTCTGAGAAGATATTAAGTTTGGCTTCCATTTTTCCGTACACTTTATGCCATACAAAAACATCCACAACCGTACCACCAAGTCTGACGATCAAGGATAGCTCATCCTCTGTCTGTTCGGTAGTATGATGGAGCTTCAGCACTCGCTCCTTTAATGGTGATTTTTGAATAATATATCCATTATGGGTAGAAAGAATATCATAGCCCAAACCCTTGAGCACAGTGATATCCTGAACGATGATCTGTCTGGATACACCGAACTTCTCAGAAAGCGCACCGCCCGAGACCGCCTTATCCTCGGCCAAAAGGAAATTTGCTATCGCATTTCTTCTTTCTGCAGCCTTCATGAATTCACCTCTTTTTATATAGCATGCAAATTTTTAAGGGAAAGGTCAAGAATCGGAGAGGAATGTGTGAGAGCACCGCTGGAAATGTAATCAACACCGATATCAACAAGTCTTGCCACATTTTCTTTGGTTACGTTACCGCTGCATTCGGTTTCTGCTCGACCAGCGGTGAGTCTTACTGCTTCTTTCATATCCTCAACGCTCATATTATCGAGCATAATGATATCTGCGCCGGATCAAGAGCTTCTTTGAGCATATCAAGGTTTTCTACCTCGACCTCAATCTTACGAACGAACGGTGCGTATTCCTTGGCCATCAGAACTGCCTCTTTAACACCGCCTGCAGCACCGATGTGGTTATCCTTTAAGAGAATACCGTCGCTGAGGTTATAACGGTGATTATATCCACCACCAACCTTGACCGCATACTTTTCAAAGATACGCATACCCGGCGTGGTCTTGCGGGTATCGAGAAGTTTTGTCTTGCTTCCCTTGAGAAGATCGGCAATCTTACGGGTATAGGTTGCAATACCGCTCATACGCTGCAAATAGTTGAGAGCAGTTCGCTCACCGGAAAGAAGAACACGGATGTCACCACGAACTAAGCCGAGCTTTTGTCCTTTCTTCACCTCATCACCGTCTTTGCAGGTAAAGGTTACTTCGGTTTTTTCGTCAAGAAGTGCAAAGACTCTCTTAAATACATCAAGGCCTGCAATAACGCCGTCTTCCTTACAGATCAGTTCAACTTCTCCGAGCTGATACTGTCTCATAACCGAATTGGTGGTAATGTCCTCGCTTGTAATGTCTTCCTGCAAAGCAAGCATAATCAAGTTGTCTGCATTTAGTTTCATTGAAATATTATTCATGGCTGTTCTTCTCCTTTTCGATAGCTGCCAAAACCAGCTCTTTATATTTTTCTTGGTAACCTTCGTATTGCTCCGCATCTGGCGGGAAGTCGTCCTGCGCCTCAGAAGGTAAGTAATTTGTGATAATGTGCTTTGCAGCACGCTTAGCAAAGACAAGGCTTTCAAGCAGTGAATTACTTGCCAAGCGGTTACGACCGTGAACACCGTTGCATGCCGTCTCTCCAACAGCATACAGGTGCTCCATCGACGTTTTGCTATTACTGTCTACGTCAATTCCACCCATAAAGTAATGCTGTGACGGAACGACCGGAATCGGTTCCTTGGTAACGTCATAACCCTCATTCAAACACTTCTGATAGATGTTTGGGAAATGAGTCTTAATTTCTTCTACAGGGATTGGGGCCAGCGAGAGCCACACGTGCTCTGTGCCTTCCCTTTTCATTTCATCAAAGATGGCGTTTGCAACAACATCACGAGGAAGCAGTTCGTTTACGAATCTCTCACCCTTGGAGTTGAGCAGAATCGCGCCTTCACCACGAACCGACTCGGAGATAAGAAATTCTCGTCCGTGTTTCTTGGTAAACAGCGTTGTAGGATGAATCTGAATATAATCAATGTGCTGTAATTTTATATCGTATTTAAGAGCAAGTGCCAGGGCATCGCCTGTCAGGTGCCTGTAATTGGTGGAGTGCTTAAAGAGACCTCCAATACCGCCCGTGGCAAGCACGGTATAATCTGCAACAATGGAAAGATAATTGCCATTCTCATCATGACCAATGATGCCGTTACAATGATTATTATTGCAGATAAGGTCCACCATTGTAAAGTTTTCGATCAAGGTGATGTTTTTTCTGTTCCGTGCAGTTTCAAGCAGATGAGAAGTGATTTCTTTTCCCGTCTCGTCCTCATGAAACAAGATACGCGGTCTGGAATGCGCGCCCTCTTTTGTGTAAGTAAAGGCTTCTCCATCCTTTTCAAATCGAACACCGAATGAAACGAGATCAGAAATAACGTCCTGTGAGGAATTTATCATAATCTCGACAGATTCGGGATTGTTTTCATAATGACCCGCCTTCATCGTATCCTCAAAGAAAGCTTCTCGGTCGGTCTCATCACGAAGAACACAGATTCCGCCTTGAGCTAAATAAGAATCGCTCTTGCGGGCAATGTTTTTTGTTACTACCGTTATGTTTTTGTCTTCAGGAAGGTTGAGTGCGCAGTAAAGGCCTGCCACACCGCAACCGACGATTATAATATCAGTCTTCATGTCATTTTCCAAGCTCCAGCATTCTGATAAGGGGTTTCAAAGCTCCTTCAGAAATATCACGATCAACAATAATTTCCTTATCTTCTTTTTCGAGAACCGACAAAACGGTCTCAAGTGTATTCAGTTTCATATCTGCACAACAAGGATGGGGATCCGGATAGTAGAACCGTTTGTCCGGATTATCGGTGACAAGCTTATAATCCACACCATCCTCGGTGCAAATAATAAACTCACTTACTTCACTTGTTTTTGCGTATGCTATGATATCCGCCGTGCTGCCGATATAATCTGCGAGCGCCACCACATCAGGCTCACACTCCGGGTGTGTCAGAACAAGCGCTGACGGATGATTTTGCTTCTCTCCAATTACCTGTGCGGCGGTGATCTTTGCGTGGATCGGGCAACATCCGTCATTGAGAATGATGTTCTTTTCGGGAACCTGCTTTGCCACGAAGCTACCGAGATTTCTATCAGGAATAAAGAAGATGTTCTTATTTGGTAATGCCTTCACTATCTTAACGGCGTTCGATGAAGTTACACAAACGTCACTTTGACATTTCAGTTCTGCCGTAGAGTTAATATAACAGACAACTGCCAGGTCATCGTATGTATTTCTCTTTTCTTCGATAATGCCGTCGGTCACCATATGTGCCATAGGACAGTCTGCTGTAAGATCCGGCATCAGCACCTTCTTATCAGGGTTGAGGATCTTCGCACTCTCCCCCATAAACTGAACACCGCAGAATACGATAATATCTGCTTCAGATTGCTTGGCTATCTTTGCAAGATAGAATGAATCCCCGACATAGTCTGCAATTCCCTGCACCTCGGCAAGGGCATAATAATGTGCGAGAATGACTGCATTCTTCTCTTTCTTTAGTTTTTCGATTTGATTTTTCATAAATACCCAACCTTGCTTTACGAACATTCGTAATCTGCTTATCATTATAGCACAAACATTTACATCTGTCAACTTATCTGTAAACCTGCCAATGTAGAATATAAACAAATCACAAATGTAATATTCGTTCATATTAAACAAAGAACAATTGACAGATGCAAGATTAGCACTCTTCCGTCAAGAGTGCTAATTTTAACAATAATTTCATAATCGTGTAACACAACATCTTATTTTAAGGTCTATACTGTAAGTGTCGAAAGGATAAAGGGCCTTAAGATAATACAAAATAGAAAAGAGATGGTTTCCGATGGGTTGTGCCGCATGTCCGACTAATGCCGACCTTGTCGGATGAAAACGTAAAAGGACGGCATACTATACTTATAAAACATTTTTGGAGGTATCGTTATGTTCGATCTTACTCGTAGAAACAACAATCATGTAAACCCTTATAACCCCTTCCGCGAAATGGAAGAACTGGAGAAAGCTTTCTTCTCTAATCCATTCGGTA
>JAZQFQ010000026.1:0-5408 GCA_045539595.1 Eubacteriales bacterium
GATGAATTAAAACATTACATAGATTACTACAACAACGAAAGAATTTCCTTAAAACTAAAAGGAATGAGTCCAGTACAATACCGAACTCATTCACAAACAATTTAATATTTAATTTTGTCTAAACTTTGGGGTTCACTTCAATCACCTGTCTTTTTTTATTGCGAAAGAGCGACTAAAAGTAGTGTGAGTAGGGGTAAGAACGACCAAAAGTAATGTGCCTGTCCTGTTAGACAAATTGGAATTTGCTAATGTGTTTGCATATCTACTAAAACCGCATCTTCTACAGCAAAGTAGTCATTCATGTTGCTGCTAATACCTGCAGCCAAGTACGCTTGCTCAAAAGAAATGGTTTCTTTATTACTTAGATAAATAAAAGTCGAGTCAACTGCTGCATTGGGCATTCTGCCACTGATTTCCAACTTGTACTTATATATATGTCCATCACATTCCCAGGTGCCATCGTGCAATTCGTAGTATGTTTTCATATTGCCTTCGATGCTGTTGACAGGTTCTACGGGTTGATTACCACAGCCAACCAATCCTAACAGGTAGACCAATATAAAAAACAATGCTATCAACTTTTTCATACGGATGCCTCCTCCGTCAAACTCAAGTTTGTTTAACTAATTATACCACTAACTACTGCCGTTTTCAAGTTTTAGTGAAGTATGGGCAACGCCCAAGTGAAGTTATGCCTATGGCATAGTGAAGTTGCTCCTTCGGAGCAGTGAAGTTAAGTGTGCCACCCACGCCCGCAGGCACTTCACTGCGAAGCAACTTCACGCACGAAGTGCGCTTATCGTGCCGCAAGGCACACTTAGTTGAAAAGAACCCACACTTGTCGTAGACAAATGTGGGTTCTTTTCTGGCGCAGAGAGAGGGATTCGAACCCTCGATAGGGTTTAAGCCTATACACGATTTCCAGTCGTGCGCCTTAGACCAGCTCAGCCACCTTTCCGTATGCTGCTTCCGCTCTATGTGTATTCGGTTTTTCAAGCCTAAACATTATAGCACGTCCGAAATGAAAAATCAACCCCTTTTTTGAGATTGTTTCAAATTTTTTTGATTTTCCCGAAAAAATGCGGCAAATTCAGCCGTGCAGGCGCAAAAATCCCTTGACAAATGGGGTCGGCGAACATATAATAGATAGATGAATCGGCAGTATGTCGCGGGCATGATCCGTCTTCATCTGCCGATTCCCCTTTTTATCCCATTACATAAGGAGTTACTGCCATGTACTCAGTTGCAGAAATCTTTGGAATCAAGGTGTTCAATGACGCGGTGATGAAACAGCGCCTGCCCAAGGAGACCTATCGGGCTCTCGTGGCGGCCATGGGCATCGGCAAGCGTCTGGATATCGTTGTGGCCAATGTGGTCGCCAATGCCATGAAGGATTGGGCCATCGAGCAGGGCGCCACCCACTTCACCCACTGGTTCCAGCCGATGACGGGTATCACGGCAGAAAAGCACGACAGCTTCATCTCCCCCACCGATGGCGGCAATGTCATTATGGAATTCTCCGGCAAGGAACTGATCCAGGGCGAGCCGGATGCGTCCTCTTTCCCCTCCGGCGGATTGCGCGCCACCTTTGAAGCCCGCGGATATACCGCGTGGGACCCCACTTCTTATGCTTTCATAAAAGATGGGGTGCTCTGCATCCCCACCGCATTTTGCTCCTACGGCGGCGAGGCGCTGGATAAGAAAACGCCCCTTCTCCGCTCCATGGAAGCCATCAATAAGCATACATTGCGGGTTCTGCGCCTGTTCGGCCATACGGATGTGGCGGCGGTCAAGACCACAGTCGGCCCGGAGCAGGAGTATTTCCTCATTCCCCGGGAATTGTATGACCGCCGTAAGGATCTGATCTACACGGGCCGCACCCTGTTCGGCGCCAAGCCCCCCAAGGGACAGGAGTTGGACGACCATTATTTCGGCGTTATCAAGCCCCGCGTCGCCGCCTTCATGAAGGATATCGATCAGGAACTGTGGCAGTTGGGCATCCTGGCCAAGACGGAACACAACGAGGCCGCGCCCGCCCAGCATGAGTTGGCCCCCATCTTTACCACCACCAATATCGCGACGGATCACAACCAGCTCACCATGGAGATCATGCAGCGCACCGCCCGCAAGCACGATCTGGTGTGCCTGCTCCATGAGAAGCCCTTCGCCGGCGTCAACGGAAGCGGTAAACATAACAACTGGTCCATTTCCACCGATACCGGTGTGAATCTGCTCAATCCCGGCGAAACGCCGGCGGAGAATGCCCAGTTTCTTCTGTTCCTTGCCGCTGTTATCAAAGCGGTGGATGAGTATCAGGATCTTTTGCGTATCTCCGTGGCCGGTGCCGGCAACGATCATCGTCTCGGTGCCAGCGAGGCACCGCCTGCCATCGTTTCCATGTTCCTGGGCGATGAGCTGAACGAAATTCTTGACTGCATCAAAAACGACCGCCCTTACAGTGCGGGCGAAAAACAACTTTTGAAAGTCGGCGTGCATGTGCTGCCCCGCTTCCCCAAAGATACCACGGACCGCAACCGCACCTCCCCCTTCGCCTTCACAGGCAATAAGTTCGAGTTCCGTATGCTGGGCTCCTCCGCTTCGGTGGCGGATGTCAATACGGTTCTGAACACCGCCGTGGCGGATGTGCTCCGCCAGTTTGCAGATGAATTGGAGGGAGTATGGGATTTTGAGGGCGCCCTCCACGACCTGATCCGCCGCACCATCCGGGAGCACGATCGGATCATCTTCAACGGCAACGGTTACGACGATGCCTGGACGAAGGAGGCGGAGAAACGGGGACTGTCCAATTACCGCACCACCCCCGATTGCCTGCCCCATCTGCTGGATGAAAAGAATATTGCCTTGTACACCCGTCATAAGGTGTTCAGCGAAACGGAGCTCCATGCCCGGTACGAAATTCTGCAGGAGAATTACCGCAAGGTGGTCCGCATCGAGGCACTCACCATGCTTGACATGGCCAGAAAGGATATCCTGCCGGCCGTGAGCCGCTACGGCGCATCGCTGGCGTCGGCGGTGGAGGCGAAGCAGAAGATCGGCGTAGATACCGCCTACGAGCGGGAGACCGCCGCACAGGTGTCGGAGCTGACCGGTGAGATGTACCGCCGGGTGCTCCATCTGGAGAGCGAAATGCAGCAGCTGGAATCCATCACCGATTCCACGGAGCAGTCGCTGTTCTATAAGGATCACATATTGACCGCCATGGCGGATCTGCGCCGGGCAGGCGACCGATTGGAGTCGCTGACCGCCGCGGATTTCTGGCCTTTTCCCACCTACGGAGAGTTGCTCTTCGGCGTTCGATAAAATCACAGGGGATGCTGCACAGCAGCATCCCCTGTTTTTTGGGTGAAGCATGGGAATTGCCGGAAAAATTATAATGCGTATGCATAAATGGATAAATATTTTTTATATACAATTTGCGCGCGATCCCTTGCAAACGGAGGGGAGGATGGTATACTAAATCTGTATGGAGTATTGTGAAAAAAGAAAGCGAGTACATCAATGACGATTTTCGATGGACTTAGTCTGATCGGTGGTCTGGTGCTGTTTCTGTATGGCATGAACGTCATGGGCAACGCTTTGGAAAAACGGGCGGGCAGCCGCCTGCGGGCGATTCTCAGCGGCATGACATCCACCACCTTCCGCGGATTTCTTCTGGGAATGGGCGTGACCGCCGTGATCCAGTCCTCCTCGGCTACCACCGTCATGGTGGTGGGATTTGTCAATTCCGGACTCATGACGCTGCGGCAGGCCATCGGTGTCATCATGGGTGCCAATATCGGTACATCGGTCACCTCCTGGCTGCTCAGCCTGAGCGCCATCGAAGGGGATAGCCTCTGGCTTCAGCTTCTGAAGCCCACTTCCTTCACCCCGATTCTGGCCCTGATCGGCATCATTTTCTATATGTTCCAAAAGAACCCCAAAAGGAAGGATACGGGCCTGATCTTCATTGGATTTGCCGTGCTCATGTTCGGCATGGATACTATGTCGGACGCGGTGGCGGGTTTGCGGGATGTGCCCGCCTTCCGGGATATACTGACCTGGTTTACCAATCCCATTCTGGGCGTGCTGGCGGGATTGGTGCTCACCGCCGTGATCCAGTCCTCCTCCGCCTCCGTGGGTATTCTGCAGGCGTTGACCGTCACCGGATCGATTACGTACGGGGCGGCGATCCCCATCGTTATGGGACAGAATATCGGCACCTGCATCAGCGCCGCCATTTCCGCCATCGGCGCCTCCAAAAATGCAAAACGGACGGCGGCAGTCCATGTGCTGTTCAATACCCTCGCCACGCTGATCCTGCTGCCTCTGTACTATCTGGCGGATTGGCTTTTTGCCTTGCCGTTTGCCGATTGGCTGGCCGATCCCGTCGGTATCGCCGCCTGCCATACCGGATTCAATATACTGGCAGTGATTCTGCTCATGCCCGCTGCCGGTGTTCTGGAGAAACTGGCC
This sequence comes from Eubacteriales bacterium, assembly GCA_045539595.1. Lineage (GTDB taxonomy): Bacteria > Bacillota > Clostridia > Oscillospirales > CAG-272 > SIG701. The sequence continues at coordinate 4,474 of JAZQFQ010000026.1, forward strand.
TGTCGCTTCGTTCCTGATGCAAAAGAAAAGGAGCGAACCCAACTACTGGACGAACGTCTTCTTGCCACGCCCCCCGTGGCCATGGAGCGATGCCGCGCTGTTGCGATTACCATGGCAGAAATGGCAGTGGATTCCGCCAAGCAGGCGTTGTCCCTTCTGTGTGCCTATGACGCAAAGACGGCGGATGCCATCCGCCAAGCGGAGGAACAGGTGGACCGGTACGAGGACCAGCTGGGTACCTATCTGGTAAAATTGTCCGCATTGGATATGACGGAGGAGGACAGCGTCCGCGCAAACGAAATTCTGCATATCATCGGGGATTTTGAGCGCATCTCCGATCATGCCCTCAATCTGCTGGACGCGGCGGAGGAGATCCGCGAAAAGCAAATGATGTTCACCGATGCCGCGAAAGAGGAATTGTCTGTGATGATCGACGCGGTGACGGAGATACTGGATCTGTCGCTGACCGCCTTCCGGGCGGAGGATCTGACGTCTGCTGAGATGGTGGAGCCGCTGGAGCAGGTGGTGGACGGATTGCGGGATACCATCAAAAAGCATCACATCGCCCGCCTGCGGCAGGGCGGATGTACCATCGAGATGGGATTCGTGCTCTCGGATATTCTCACCGATCTGGAGCGCGTGTCCGATCATTGCTCCAATGTGGCGGGATGCCTGCTGGAGATGTCCCACGAGCGCATGGATATGCATCGGTATCTGCAAAGCGTCAAAGCAGGCGGGGAAAGCCAATTCCGTGCCCGCTATGCGGCGTTCCGTGAAAAATACAGCGTGGAATAAAGTCAGGACCTCCGGCAAAGCCGGAGGCTTGCTCTGCCCCTATAAGGGGCTATTGCCGGCAAGCATCTAAAGACGCACGATATTCTATCACTCGCATCACTTGCCCTGCCGCCGCAAATGCGGTATGACATCATAGCCTT
>JAZQFQ010000027.1:0-20522 GCA_045539595.1 Eubacteriales bacterium
TTCTCCTGTGGGAGAAGGGGGACCGTTCGCACGCGAACGGTGGATGAGGAGTAATGGTTTGTATAGACACCTCATCCGTCATCCGCTGCGCGGATGCCACCTTCCCCCACTGGGGAAGGCTATGATGTCATACCGCATTTGCGGTGGCGGGGCAAGTGATGCGAGTGATAGAATATCGTGCGTCTTTAGATGCTTGCCGGCAATAGCCCCTTATAGGGGCAGAGCAAGCCTCCGACTTTGCCGGAGGTCCTGACTGTTCTGCGAGTACGCCAGCTCCGCCACCAGCGGCTACCGTTTGGCCGACTTGGCAAAGCCAAGTCGCATAGTCGCATTGCGCCCTGCCGGTTGCACTGCTCCTTTGCGCTGCACACTCGTCCCGGCCTCTTGGTCCCGAAGAGGAGTTTTGATGTTTTTTGGGCGATTTGCGGTCATTTCCGCCGCTTTTCGCTCGGTGAAAGATGCTCTTGTGTGCTCTTTCGTCCGTTGTTTCCATATGTTCCGGATCTGTTTGTGGTCAGATATGTGGTCGTGCTTCACTGCCCTCGCTTCATTCAGCAGAGAATACCCATGATCTCCCCTTAAAATCAAAAAGAAAACAATTTTTTCGGCTTTGCTTGGTCGCTTGAACCAAGCGGCTGTATAAAAATCAGTATTTTTTTATCGATTGGGTGGAATTTTCGGAGGGAATGTGCTATAATGTACCCGAGCTTATGATCGTACCTACAGGGGAGGATGACTGTATGAACGTACTCCATATGAAATACGCCGTTGAGGTAGCCCGTATCGGCTCGCTCAACAAGGCGGCAGAGAAATTGTATATTGCTCAGCCCAATCTGAGCCGTGCCATCAAGGAATTGGAGTCTTCCCTGGGTATTACCATCTTCGACCGCAGTGCCAAGGGCATGGTGTTGACCCCGGCGGGTGAGGAATTTATCAACTACGCCAAGAACATCCTCAAGCAGATCGACGAGGTGGAATTGATCTACAAGCAGGGCTCCCCGAAAAAGCAAAAATTCTCCATCTCCGTGCCCCGCGCTTGCTACATATCCGACGCCTTTGCCCAATTCTCCAAGAACATCGAGGGCGGTATGGCGGAGATCTTCTACAAGGAAACCAACTCCCAGAGAACCATCAACAACGTACTGAATAATGATTACAAGCTGGGCATCATCCGCTACGCCGAGAATTACGATAAGTATTTCAAGGATCTGCTGGAGGAAAAAGGGCTGTCCTACGAGATGGTGGCCGAGTTTTCCTATGTGCTGATTATGAGCCGGGACAATCCCCTGGCCGAAAAAGAAGACATCACCTTCGAGGACCTTCCCCCCTTCATTGAGATCGCCCATGCGGATCCTTACGTGCCCTCTCTGCCTTTGTCCAAGGTGGTGAAGGAAGAATTGCCCGACAACATCGACCGCCGTATCTTTATTTTTGAGCGGGCCAGCCAGTTCGACTTGCTCTCGGAAAATCCGGAAACCTTTATGTGGGTGTCTCCCGCCTCCGAAAAGGTGCTGCAAAGATACAACCTGGTCCAGCGGAAGTGCGCGGATAACCAGAAAATATATAAAGATATTCTGATTTACAAAAACGGATACAGATTCTCCAAATTGGATAACTGGTTCATTACAGCACTCTGTGAGTCCCGTCGAAAATATCTGAAGGAAGTTTGATTCTCCCCCCTCGCGTGCACAGCGCGCGAGGGGATTCAGTTTTTTCGCATGGTATATCGTCATATATATCACCGCTATACCTTTTATATCATTCCCGGCTTGCAAAAAACGTGCTACAATGGTACCGTAAAAATATGGCATCATCCAATCATTCATATCGAAATCGGAGGAAGCACAAATATGGAAACCAAGGCGTGCACAGTCGTTGACAGTGTAGAGAAGCTGAACGAGGCTCTCGCAAGAATAAGAGAAGCACAGAAGGTGTTCTCCACCTACACCCAGGAGCAGGTAGACAAGATCTTCCTGGCAGCAGCCTCTGCGGCGGACAAAGCACGGATCCCGCTGGCAAAGATGGCGGTGGAAGAGACCGGCATGGGCATCGTGGAAGATAAGGTGATCAAGAATCACTACGCTGCCGAGTACATCTATAACGCATACAAGGATACCAAGACCTGCGGCGTGATCGAAGAGGATACCGCCTTCGGCATCAAGAAGATCGCAGAGCCCATCGGTGTGATCGCGGCAGTAATTCCCACCACCAACCCTACCTCCACGGCGATTTTCAAGTGCCTTCTGGCGCTGAAGACCCGCAATGCCATCCTGATCAGCCCCCATCCCCGCGCCAAGAACTGCACCATTGCAGCGGCAAAATTGGTGCTGGAAGCAGCCGTGGCAGCAGGCGCACCCGAGGGAATTATCGACTGGATCGACGTCCCCTCTTTGGAGATGACCAACACCGTTATGAAGGAAGCGGACATCATCCTGGCCACCGGCGGTCCCGGCATGGTAAAGGCGGCCTACTCCAGCGGTAAGCCTGCTCTCGGCGTAGGCGCCGGTAACACCCCTGCTATCATCGATGAGAGTGCGGATCTCTTGCTGGCTGTAAACTCCATCATCCACTCCAAGACCTTCGACAACGGTATGATCTGCGCCTCCGAGCAGTCCGTCATCGTACTGGAGAGCATCTACGATGCGGTTAAATCTGAGTTTGCCGCCAGAGGATGCTACTTCCTGAACCCCAGAGAGACCGAACGCGTGCGCAAGACCATCCTGATCAACGGCGCATTGAACGCCAAGATCGTTGGACAGAAGGCGTCCCGCATTGCGGAGTTGGCCGGTGTAACCGTTCCCGCCGGTACCAAGATCCTCATCGGTGAAGTGGACAGCGTAGAGTTGTCCGAGGAATTCGCACACGAGAAACTGTCCCCCGTTCTGGCTATGTACAAGGCCAAGACCTTTGAGGAGGCACTGGATAAGGCGGATAAGTTGGTAGCCGACGGTGGCTACGGCCATACCTCCTCCGTGTATCTGAACGAGATTACCGAGAAAGAAAAGCTCGCCGCCTTCGCGGCCCGCATGAAGACCTGCCGTATTCTGGTCAACACCCCCTCCTCTCAAGGCGGCATCGGCGATCTTTACAACTTCAAACTGGCGCCCTCCCTCACTCTGGGATGCGGATCCTGGGGCGGAAACAGCGTTTCCGAAAACGTGGGCGTGAAGCATCTGTTGAATATCAAAACCGTAGCCGAGAGGAGAGAGAATATGCTTTGGTTCCGTACCCCCGAAAAGGTATATATCAAGAAGGGCTGTCTCCCCGTGGCGCTGGATGAATTGCGCACCGTGCGCGGAGCGAAGCGTGCCTTCATCGTAACCGACACCTTCCTGTATGAGAACGGCTATACCAAGCCGATCACCGACAAGCTGGATGAAATGGGCATCGCTCACGCCACCTTCTTCAACGTACAGCCCGATCCCACCCTGGCCAATGCCACCGAAGGCGCGGCACAGATGCGGGCGTTCAATCCCGACACGATCATCGCCCTGGGCGGCGGCTCCGCTATGGACGCGGCCAAGATCATGTGGGTACTGTATGAGCATCCTGAGGCTGACTTCATGGATATGGCTATGCGCTTCATCGATATCCGTAAGCGCGTATACGGATTCCCCAAGATGGGCGAGAAGGCATACTTCATTGCCATCCCCACCTCCGCCGGTACCGGCTCCGAGGTAACTCCCTTCGCCGTTATCACCGATGAAAAGACCGGCGTTAAATATCCGCTGGCCGACTACGAGCTTCTGCCCAATATGGCTATCATCGACACGGACTTCCATATGTCCGCCCCCAAGGGACTGACCGCCGCCTCCGGTATCGACGCCGTTACCCACGCCGTGGAAGCCTATGCGGCTATGCTGGCCACCGATTATACCGACGGTCTGGCACTCCGTGCTCTCAAGACCATCTTTGAATACCTCCCCCGTGCTTACGAGAACGGCCAGACTGACGTATTGGCCCGGGAAAAGATGGCCAACGCCGCCACCATGGCCGGTATGGCATTCGCCAATGCGTTCCTTGGCATCTGTCACTCCATGGCACATAAGTTGGGCGCCTTCCATCATCTGCCCCACGGCGTTGCCAATGCGCTGATGATCGAGGAAGTGCTCCGCTTCAACGCCGCCGAGGCGCCTGTAAAAATGGGTACCTTCTCCCAGTACGATCATCCTCACACCCTGGCGAGATACGCCGAGATCGCCGACTATCTGGGCATCAAGGGCGACACCGATACCGATAAGCTGGAGGGACTGATCCGCGCCATCAACGAGCTGAAGGCGAAGGTAGGCATCAAGGCAACCATTCGCGATTACGGCATCGACGAGGCCGACTTCCTTGCCCGCCTGGACGATATGACAGAGCAGGCGTTCGACGATCAGTGCACCGGAGCCAACCCCCGCTACCCCCTGATGAGCGAGATCAAGCAGATGTACCTGAACGCTTACTACGGCAAGCATTTCACCGAACCCGAAATGCCGGTGAAGGACATCAGCGAAACGGTCCCCGATGCCATCAAGACCCCCTACCGCAAGGGTAAGAAAGCGTAATCGAAGGAGGAGAGTCAAATGAAACTGGACAGAGTCATTGCTGTAAGAAACAATAAGACGATCTACCGTGACGGAGATCGCTGCGTAAAGGTATTCAATGCGGAGTATTCCAAGGCGGATGTGCTGAATGAGGCCCTCAACCAGGCAAGAGTTGAGGAAGCCGGCGTGCGGATCCCCAAGGTTTTGGAGGTTGGCATGATCGACGGCAAGTGGGCCATCACCTCCGAGTACATCAAGGGTAAGACCCTTGCCCGCCTGATGGAAGAGAATCCGGATAAGAAGGAAGAATATATTGAGATGCTGGTGGAATTGCAGATGGGCGTGCACCTGAAAACCTGCCCCTTGCTCCACAAGTTGAAGGATAAGATGAACCGCAAGATCGCCGAAACCGATCTGGATGCCACCACCCGGTACGATTTGCATACCCGCTTGGAGAGCATGCCCAAGCATGCAAAGATCTGCCACGGCGACTTCAATCCCTCCAACATCATCATTGCCGAGGATGGCACGGCCTACATCCTGGACTGGGCTCACGCCACCCAGGGTAATGCCTCCGCCGACGTGGCACGCACCTATCTTCTGTTCTGGCTGAAGGGCGATATCGAGGGCGCAGAATTTTATCTGAACACCTTCTGCGAAAAGAGCGGTACGGCGAAGCAGTATGTGCAGAAGTGGATGCCCATCGTGGCCGCATCCCAGTCTGTCAAGGGCAATGCGAAGGAAAGAGAATTCCTTGTGTCCTGGGCCAGCGTTGTAGATTACCAATAAAATATCAATAAACTTCAGAGGTAACGGAGCGGGGAAGCCCCGCTCCGTACGGGCGAAAGAAGAGGAGAAAAGTATGATTCAAGTTACAGTATGCATCGGAAGCTCCTGCCACATCAAGGGCTCCCGTCAGATTGTTGAGCAATTGCAGTATTTGATTGCCGAGCACAAAATCGGCGACCAGGTGGAATTGAGCGGCACCTTCTGCATCGGCAGATGCCAGCAGGGCGTGTGCGTTCTGGTGGATGAGGCGGTGTTCTCCGTAAATCCCGATACCGTGGACGAATTTTTCAAAAAAGAAGTACTCTCCAAGGTGTAAGATATGGTCATCGTTCAGGTATGTGTGGGAAGCTCCTGTTATCTGAAGGGCTCCCAGGAGATTGTTGACCGGATGCAGCGCATCATTGATGAAAAGCATCTGGAGGATGAGGTAGTGCTTGTGGGCAGCTTCTGTATCGGCAAGTGCAACCGGGGCGGTGTCACCGTGCAGGTGAACGACGATATCCACGTGGGAATCACCCGGGACAATTTCAGTGAGTTTTTCCAGACCCACGTTTTGGATCTGGTGGAAGGTGAAAGGAAGTGAGTAGACATGGCAAACTGCCTGACACTCAAAAAATCCAACTGCAAGAACTGTTATAAATGTATACGGAACTGTCCGGTGAAAGCCATCCGCTTCTCCGGAAATCAGGCTCATATTATCGGCAATGAGTGCATTTTGTGCGGTCATTGTTTTGTTGTTTGTCCCCAAAATGCAAAACAGATCGTGGACGGCACCGAAAAAGCCCGCGTGCTGATTCAGACCGGAGATCCTGTGGTGGTCAGCCTGGCTCCCTCCTTCGTGGCCAATTACGAGGGCGTAGGCTTTGCTGCTATGCGCCGTGCGCTTATGAAGCTGGGATTCCACGATGTGGAGGAAACCGCCATCGGCGCCACCATCGTGAAAAACGAATACGAGCGGATGATCCGGGAGGAAGAAAGGGATATCATCATCTCCTCCTGCTGTCACTCCGTTAATCTGCTGATTCAAAAATATTTTCCGGCGGAACTGGCCTATTTAGCGGATATCATGTCCCCCATGCAGGCCCACTGCGCCGAGATCAAAAAGCGTCTGCCCCACGCAAAAACCGTGTTCATCGGCCCCTGCGTGGCCAAAAAGGACGAGGCCGAATACTACGAGGGTATCGTAGATGCGGTTCTCACCTTTGAGGAATTGACCAACTGGCTGAAGGCCGAGGGAATCGAAATCGAGCAGGAGATGGACGCCTGCCCCGAAAGCCGTGCCCGCTTCTTCCCCACCACCGGCGGTATTCTGAAAACGATGGCGCAAGACGCGCCCGGCTACGCCTATATGGCCATCGACGGCGTGGAAAACTGCATCGCCGCTCTCCGAGATATCGAGCAGGGGAAGATACATAAATGCTTTATTGAAATGTCTGCCTGCGTGGGCAGCTGTGTGGGCGGTCCCGTTATGGAGAAATACCACCGTTCCCCCGTACAGGACTATATGGCCGTGGCCGGCTTTGCCGGCGAGCGGGATTTCGAGGTGGCACAGCCTCAGGCTATGTCCTTGAAAAAGAACTTTACCTACATTGAGCACAAGCTGGCGATGCCCTCGGAGAACGAGATTATGACGGTGCTTCGTCAAATGGGCAAGTTCAAACCCGCAGACGAGCTGAACTGCGGCTCCTGCGGATACAATTCCTGCCGGGAAAAGGCCATCGCTATCATACAGGGCAAGGCGGAAATCTCTATGTGCCTTCCTTTCCTGAAGGACAAGGCGGAGAGCTTCTCCGATACTATCGTGAAAAACACCCCCAACGGCCTGATCGTTCTGAACGAGAATCTGGAGGTGCAGCAGATCAACACGGCGGCAAGAAAGATTATGAACATTCGCAGCGAGTCCGACGTGCTGGGTGAGGGTGTCGTGCGTATTTTGGATCCCACCGTGTTCATCAACGTGAAAAACACCGGCAAAAGCATTCGGGATGAGCGCGTCTATCTGGCAGAATATAAGAAATACGTGGAGCAGACCGTGGTGTACGACCAGGAATCCCGTATGCTGGTAGGCATTATGCGTGACGTAACCGATGAGGAAGCCGCCCGCGCAAAGAAGGAAAAGATCAGCCGCCAGACTCTGGAAGCAGCGGATCAGGTAGTGGAAAAACAGATGCGTGTGGTCCAGGAGATCGCGTCCCTGCTGGGCGAGACTACGGCTGAGACAATGATCACTCTGACCAAACTCAAGGAGTCCATCGATGATGAATGATCTGTGTGCGGATATTGGCTATAAAAGCGTGAACCATGTGGGCGAGCGGCTTTGCGGTGACCACGTGGACGTGGTGGAGGAAAGCGATTCCTCCACGGTGATCGTACTGGCCGACGGATTGGGAAGCGGTGTGAAGGCCAGCATCCTTGCGACCCTGACCTCCAAAATCATTTCCACCATGATGGCGGCAGGGCTGTCCATTGAGCGGTGCGTATACACCATCGCCTCCACTTTACCGGTATGCTCCGTCCGTGGTGTGGCCTACTCCACCTTCACCATCATCCATCTTCTGAATAACGACGTGGCGGAGATCATTCAGTATGACAACCCCCACGTGATCCTTCTGCGGAATTTCGAGAATTACGACTATCCCAAAACCGAGATGAATATCGATGGCAAGCGGATATTCAAATCCGTCGTCAAGCTCTGCGAGAACGACGTGTTTATCGCCATGAGCGATGGCTGTGTCCACGCCGGCATGGGCGGACGGTACAATTTCGGCTGGAAGCGGGAGGATATCATCGACTATATGCAGGTGCTGGCGGCGGGCGGATATACCGCCAAGAATATGTCCACCATGCTGGTGGATGAGTGCGAAAAGCTGTACGGTCACGAGCCTGGAGACGATACCACCGCCTGTGTGGTGAAGATCCGTCGGCGGGAGCCTATGAATATCCTCTTCGGCCCTCCCTTCAACCGGGACGACTGCGACCGGATGATGTCTCTGTTCTTCTCCAAGGAAGGAAAGCACATCATCTGCGGCGGTACCACCTCCTCCATCGCCGCCAAATACTTGGGCAAGCCTCTGAAGCCCTCCCTCAATTTTGAGATGGACGACATTCCGCCCACGGCGGAATTGGAAGGTGTGGATTTGGTCACCGAAGGTGTAATCACGGTGAACCGTGTTTTAGAATATGCAAGAGATTATCTGGACGAAAACCAGCATTACGAGCATTGGAATTACAAGCGGGATGGCGCATCTCTCATTTGCCGACTCTTGTTTGAAGAGGCCACGGATATCAATTTCTACGTGGGACGTGCCATCAACCCCGCCCACCAGAACCCGGATCTCCCCATCACCTTCAATATCAAGATGAATCTGGTACAAGAGCTTTCCACCTGTCTCAAAAAGATGGGTAAGCGCATCAAGGTCAGTTATTTCTAAGGAGTGTGCATAATGCGCAAATTCGATACGAAAGTACAGCATCTGAAATACAAGGTTCTGCGGGAAGTAGCCCGCCTGGCGTGGAACGACAGCCTTTTGGATAATATTATGGATATCCCCAAGACGCTGGTCCCTGGTAATCAGCCTACCATGCGGTGCTGTGTATATAAAGAACGGGCTATCCTGGGCGAGCGTGTGAAGATCGCTATGGGCGGCGATAAAAACAATCCCAATGTGATCGAGGTCATCGAGATCGCCTGCGACGAATGTCCTGTGGGCGGATACGAAGTGACAAATGCCTGCCGCGGCTGTCTGGCTCACCGCTGTGAGGACGTATGCAAGCGAGGCGCTATCTCCTTCGACCACAATCACGTGGCGCATATTGATAAATCCAAGTGTGTGGAGTGCGGCGCCTGCGCCAAGGTTTGTCCCTACACCGCCATCGTCAGCCACAAACGTCCTTGTGAGAACGCTTGCAAGGTCAAGGCCATCTCCATGAATGAGCAGAAGGCGGCGGAGATCAACAATTCCAAGTGTATCCAGTGCGGTGCCTGCGTGTACCAGTGCCCCTTTGGTGCCATCATGGATAAATCCTATATGGTCAACGTGATCGATCTTCTCAAAAAGAGCGATAACAACAATAAGTATAAGGTCTACGCCATCGTGGCTCCCTCCATTTCCAGCCAGTTCACCTATGCCAAGCTGGGGCAGGTGATCACCGGCTTGAAGGAATTGGGTTTCCACACCGTGGTAGAGGCCGCTCTGGGCGCGGATATGGTGGCCCAGGCCGAATCCCGTGAACTCTCCGAGAAGGGATTTCTCACCAGTTCCTGCTGTCCCGCTTTTGTCGCTTATATTAAGCAGGCGTATCCCGATCTGGTACCCTATATTTCCCACAATCTTTCCCCTATGGCCGCATTAGCCAAATATATCAAGGATAACACACCCAACGCGAAGGTGGTGTTCATCGGACCTTGCACGGCGAAGAAGGCAGAGGCACAGCTGGAATCCGTGAAGCCTTACGTGGATACGGTTTTGACCTTTGAGGAATTGCAGGCACTGTTCGACAGCCGGGACGTGGATATCACCACTCTGGAGGAGGATGTGCTGGATAATGCTTCCTACTTTGGACGCATCTTTGCCCGCTCAGGCGGTCTGTCCGACGCGGTAGCTCAGGCGATGAGGGAGCAGGGAATCGTGTTCGATCTCAAAGCTCTCCCCTGCGATGGTATCGAGGCCTGCCGTACGGCGCTTTTGAAGAAGAGCAAGGGTGTGCTCGATGCCAATTTCATCGAAGGTATGGCCTGCATCGGCGGATGCATCGGTGGTGCCGGATGTCTGACCCACGGCGAGAAAAACAAAGCGGAAGTGGATAAGTACGGCCGCGAAGCCTACGAGAAAACCATCAGCGACGCGGTGAAGGTGTTGAAAGGCAAATCAGGCGTGAATAATTAAAAAAGAGAGCAGGCGTCAAGCCTGCTTTTTTGATAGGATTTTCTGGGACGGCAGTAACATGATCTGCGAGTACGCCAACTCCGCCACCGGCGGCTACCGTTTGGCCGACTTGGCAAAGCCAAGTCGCATAGTCGCATTGCGCCCTGCCGGCTGCACTGCACCTTTGCGCTGCACACTCGTCCTGTCCGCTTCCTCTGCCACCGGCAGCGCGGTCGGGACTCGCCCTGGTCCCTCACGTTGGTTCGGGACAAGCAAGAGGCCGCAGGCACAACGCAAACCGCTGCAAACGAAAAAGAGAAGGACGCTTCCTGTCGGAAACGTCCTTCTCCGAGTTCGCTTGCGAACTCGCCTGGTCGGATGTGACCCGAGTTGGCTTTGCCAACTCGCTTGAACACAGCGCTACCCACCGCCGTCGCATGGTCGAACCGCGCGCAAAGCACTGCTTTGCTTCCGTTTCTCCCTGCTTTGGGCGGAGAAACTTCGAAAAAACAGCCCACCGGGCTGTTTTTTCTTTGTTTCCCCTTGATCCCTCACGTTGGTTCGGGACAAACAAGAGGCCGTGGGTGCAAATCAAACCGCTGCAAACGAAAAAGAGAAAAGCGCATCCAGCGGACACGCTTTTCTCTTTTTGGTCGGAGTGACTGGATTTGAACCAGCGGCCTCTTGGTCCCGAAATAATCCATACCCGTTTCGCGAGGGTGCATACTGTGTGAAATCGTATATTTTAGAGGTATTTTACGTTTAAACGGGGCTGTTTTCGAGTGATTTTTGATATCGTTCGGAAGTGTTGTTGAATTTTAGTTGAATTCCAATTATTAGAATCAAGTCACTGCTTAAACGTATGTGCGGAAACTATCTTGCTCCATCCACAAGTAGTTCCTTCCAATTTTCCGGGAATCCCATCAACTGAATCTGAACACTCGGATATTTTTCGATGAGCAGTTCCAATGTATCAACAAATTGAATCCAATGTAGATCGTTTGGCAGGAGTTGTTTCAGACAGAGCAGAATCGCATAAATTCGCAGATTGCTGACTCCCTGATATTGTTTGTACAGCATTGGAGATTTGGCGAGATTTCCGTTATACAACCGACCATAGTGTGCGCAGATGTTCCGGACAAATGCGACACTTTCGATCCAACTTTCGAAATATGTATAGCCGATGTTGTACATTTTCGCCACTGCTTTTTTGTCCAAGTTTTTCATATTCTTGAAAAACTTGGACAGTGTACCGAAACTGAACAACTCCACGAGAGCATACAGAGGTATAGTTCCGTCCACATAATTCTGCCGGAAGTTTTTGACAAACGGCGCTTTGGCGTTGCGTTCCACTTCGATGTTCATATCATGGAGGAATTCATTATGGTATTGCTCATCTGCAAAGTTGGCGGGATCCATATATCCCAACACACCGTATTTCACGCAGAAATAGTTTGCCAGTCGGCAGCGGAGATTGATCTCAACGCGCTCAATGAGCGGAAACAAAAGCTGTCTGAAATTACTGTTGAACAGATACAGTTCTTTTAGCATATGGAAGGATGTCCCCGCTTGATACTTCCCGTTTTTCGGCTTCCAGCCAAGACTGTATGCTTTGATAAATCGAAAATAGGACACATCATTCAGAAAAGTGCCGGCACTGTCATCATCGTCAATTACCAAGCCGAGATGTTTCAGGTTTTCTATTTGCTCTTCCACAGACAGCGGGGGCTGATGTTCTTTTAAGTCCATAAATTCACCGCACAAATTAAACGACCCGACGTGGTACGCATCATGCGCGAAAATTCGCATCACGAGAGGCGTGTCGGGTTCTGTTGATAATAGTATATGCGATTCTGTACAAAAAGTCAACACCTGATTTGTAAATTCTATAGGTTTTGCGGTCCTTTCGGTTCGCAAAACAAAAGATGCTTTTCCTCAATGCGCATCTAAATCAGTTTATGTCGTCCATATCATCTGCTTGGACGTTTCGATAGTTGGACAACACTATCTAATACAGATGTTATTAATGCTATTTGATCGGCTGTCAAGGAATATTTAGGGAAGGATCCTTTCAGGAACTGGGCTCGTTTACGGAAATAGTATATGCAGCAATAACGGTTCTAGTCAATACTATTATTTAAACTGGTTAAAATGCAAAAATTTATTTCACAAGCCCTCGCTCGATAGTTGGTTATTTGTTGCTGAATATTTGACAAATTTCTTCATCTATCGATATTTTTAATTGCAAAATCTGCGATTACTGTCTTGATATTTTCTTCGTCTTTGTTTAATGCGCCGATTCCCAGTAATCTGAACTTAGCATAGCAATTATTATCAACACGATCAAAAAAATATGCGATATCTCTCATTGCTTTAACTGCTGTTTTCGACAAATGGAATTCATTATCCAAGTCGTTCTTTTCAATTATAAAGATATTATCTATATCTAATTCTGAATCATCTTCCGCGAATTTCTCGGAAAAAGATATATTATTCTTTTCAAAAAAATCATCTGTCGATTGGCTTTTGCTGTGAAAAAATATATCCCTTTTGGAAAAAATCATTTTCAAGTTTGAATAATTATGATTCTTCTTTGTTAAATTCTGTTTTCAAAATAAATTTTGCAATCAATTGCATTTTACTGATAACGGATAAATGATCAAAGTTTTGATAAAATAGTTTATCTCCCATGCATGACGCAGCATAATCATTGACAAATGCCTCAATTGCCATTGCACAAAAGACAACAGATATGATTACATGATTGAAAAATGTATGATGGATATCAAAATCTAGATCACACCATTTATACTCCGCCTTAAGTATATCCTCATACAGTTTCTTAGCTCTGCAATAATTATCTATGGAAATTCCCGCATATGTACTGGCATAGCAATTAAATCTTCCATATCCAGGGTATATTTTTCGCCGGGTTTCTTTCACTTTGCAATACCTTCTTTGAATTTGGGTTGTGTGTATATGAGCGGTTTTGAATTCTATAGGGGATGATTACGTATATATCAATAGATACGGTACACTGTATTTTGCAAACGAATAAAAACCTATTATCCCTACAATTTTTATGGGGGGTTGTCTGTTTTTGTAAATGATTTGTAAACTCGCCGGAAGTTTATAACACAAAGGCAATATGCCTGTTTGGTATATTCATTGAAATAAAATATGCCTGTACAATATAAAAAACAGACGGAGGGATTTGTATGGTCGATTATATTGCTATGGGCAGACGAGTAAAGCAATTTCGGGAGAAGAAAGGATTCACACAGGCGGAGTTGGCCTTTGCTGTAGGCAAGTCCAACATAACGATCAGCCATATTGAATGTGGATCCGGTAAGCCGGAATTGAATACCGTGGTTACCATTGCCAATGCATTGGGCGTTACTGTGGATATGCTTCTCTGTGACAGTGAAGAGGTGGCTACAGTGCCGTATCTTAAGGAACTGGGGGAAATTGCCGAGTCTTGTTCTACGGATGAACTGCGGCTTTTGTGCGGCATAATACAGCCAATCTTGGCTACATTGAGGAAAAATTCACAAAAGAATTCTCGGGATTGAGGTGTAGGAAAATTGCTGGAACTTTCGTTGTATCTGCTGAGTTTGGAGACGGAAGCAGAACGCGACAAACTGACTTTGATCTATACCCGTTATCTTTCCTTGATGTATAAAGTGGCGGGGAAGTACTCCAATCATTACGGAAATGAAGATGATATTGTCCACGAATCCATACTGAAGATTATCGATAACTTGGACAAGGTGGATTTGGATAATGAAATTTCGTCCAAATGCTACATATGCACTATTGTGAAAAATAAGGCGCGGGATTTTTGGCGAAAAGAGAATCGGGTTGGTATGTGTGGAATCGAGGAAGTGGAATTTACGCTGGAAGATGAAGCCGAGCTGCCAGTGGACAGCCTTTTGACGAAGGATGGATATGAACGGTTGGTCGGATACATAGGCGATATGAGTGATACGTACCGGGAAGTGTGCCAGCTGCGCTTCATTTGCGGTTTGAAAGAGCGGGAAATTGCGGATGTCCTTGGAATCACACAAAAGAATGTTACGGCACGGATTGCGCGGGGACGCAGGCAACTGATCCAGAGAATAAAGGAGGGCTATCCATGATCAACAAATCGGTGGACAATGCCGTGTTTGACGCTGTCTTGCGCAAGGCTTTTACGGAAGCGTTTGAGCGGGAAGTGGCAGAGATAGAGTCGCGGCCTTCTGCGGCGGAAACTCTCCCGGAGAAGTATCGGAAAGCGGAGAGAAAATACTATAACAAAAAGATGAAGCAATCCTCCGGCACCCATGCGGTGCTGCGGAAAATTGCCGCGTGCATACTCATTTGCCTGAGCGTGGGATTTGCGGCCCTGATGGCGATACCGACGGTGCGGGCCTCCGTTTGGGATTCCGTGGTGAATTTCTATGAGAAATACATCAAGTTTGATTTTAATGTTACTTCCAGCGAGAAGGAATATATAGGGGATTATACCTTGGGTTATGTTCCCGCCGGATTTGTGCAGACTTCGGCGGTGGAGAACTCAGCAAAGAATAAGTACATATATGAAAGTGCGGGCCTTGGATTTTCCATTAGATATTACTATTCTGAAGGCAATGTTGTTGCTTATGATGACGAAGAAGGAAAAATACATACGGTAAATATTAAAGGGGTGGACGGATACTTAATTGAATACACTGATGGAAGGTATTCGCTTACTTGGCAAAAACAAAACATAATATTTACTATAGACGGTGATTTATCGGCGGACGAAATGATAAAAATTGCAGAAAAAATCAAATAAATTCAAAAATATTGTAGGAAAACCTCATTTCCAATCGTTTCCGTAAGGAAATACACGGAAATGAGGTTTTTTTATGAAGAAAAAATTAGCCGTTGTGGTTTGCCTCTGCATGGTGCTTTTGTTCACTTGCGTGGCAGAGGCCGTTACGCCAAGATGGTCGAATATTTGGAAATGTGCCATAACTCAAGTTTATGTCAATGGCAACATTGGATGTGACGTTGAAATTCTCGGCGTGCCGGAGGCAACATTGATCGCTAATATTGACGTCGTTTTGAAGCGATACCTGGGCAACGATCAATGGGAGGTTATGTACAGCTGGGAAGATATGTACGTTGTGGGCAACGAGTTTGAATTCTATGATGAAGCGCCGAATATGCCCCGCAACTACACATACCGTCTATGTGTGACTGCCTACGTGTATAAGGACGGAGTGCCAGAATTTCTGGATTTGTACGAAGAAACATTCCACTAAACATGCCCCCTCCGAAAGAGGCGTTCGATGTATTTCGGACGTCTCTTTCTTAATATAGCAACGAGTGGTTGAATGAAAAAACATTTTTATCCTAAAGGAGTTACACTATGAAGCACGTATCAAAAAGCACGATCTTGCGGATTTTGTCTGCAATGCTATGCATGGCGCTTTTGATGACGTCCGGTACAGTAGCCGTTTTGGCAACGACCGTGCCGACGCTGATCCAAGAGAATATGCATACAGATTCCCTCCCATTGCCTGAAAACATGGCAGAAGGGAACAGTGAGGCAGAATTTCCTGAAAATGCAGAGGAATTGCTCGCCAATTTGAGCGAATACGATTCTTTTACGGACGAAGAGAAGCGAGCCGTTCTCTCCATTTTCTTACCGGGTTATGACGAATCCGAGAGTGAAGTGCTGGCGAATCGGGCCATTGCAGAAATCACCCGCGATATAGAGAAGATGCCTCCTTCCGCCAAAGCGGAGATGAAAATCTATGGCTATATGGAGGCCGGCAAAGACTTTTCCGATTTGGATGAGATGGAGCGCAGGACGCTTTTCGACTATCTCGGAATCTGTGCGGACGCGCTGGATACGGCAGTGCAGTATTTTGTCAATCTGGAGAATCAGGGAGTCAATTTGTTTGACAGTATGCTGGTTGTTCAGATGGCTGCTGACGGGCTGTTTACTTTGAATGAGGCAATTATCCTCGTGAATCGGTATGACTCTCGTATGGAGCGGGATAGCGAGGTGGATGCGTTCCGGGATTTCGCGGCCAATTTTGAAAAGCCTGCAACGGTTACTTCCGCCTCATTGGTGAACGCATCTGTTGCACGTATGGTTTCCGAAAAAACGGAAGAGTTGCGTGATGCGAAACGTGAATATCTGAGTGCGGATGCATTCCAACAGGCGAAGCAGCTGTTTATGAATGGAGCCGGGATGGATAAAATCCGGGCTGCTTATAGTGTAGGTGCTGCTTTGAATATGTCGCCTGTATCACTTGTGGCAGATAACAGCAGCATCGCTTCGGGGAATATTTCTATGTCCTCCGGTACCATCGGATCTGTTGCAGCTCCGACTCTTTCCGATACCTTTTATCATGTGTTTCCGGTTAACCTTACTGCCGTTAGTACCCAGCTTCAGGCGAATAAGAATGCAACTGTAACTATGGGTACTGACAATACATCTGCGCTGATTACAACAGAAGATGCGTTGTTGACTGCCGCAACGGAGATGCAGGCGGAGCTGTACAGCACGACAAGTGCTGATCCGTCCAATGAAGCCACCATCGTCAATCCGCCGTTTCTTGCGGATCTGTCTAACGAAACCGGCGTATCGTTGAATACGGGTGCATCCTATCACAACGTATCGCTGGTGAGTGTGCCTGGTGTAAATGGCATGGATCTTACACTGAGTCTCTCCTATAGTTCTGATCGAGCTAACTTATACGAGGGTGTGTCAAACGATGCGGGGACTCTGCATTATTATGCATGTATTTCTGCTGCGGTCTATGCGATTGTCGGATCCACAGAAATATTGTATAACAAGAGCAGTGTTCTTCATGAGGTGTCTTCCGTGTCGGCCGGAAATACCTATATATCCAACGTGAGAGCACAGCTTGACGGCACGACCAGTACACTGCAGACCCCATATGTTGCCAGTAAAGCCGTTACGGCTTCGCGAACATATTCCCGAGTGGTTACGGGCACGTACTCTCCTTTTGCTGTTACCGGTGATACCAGCGGAACGGTTCCGTCTTACATTCAGTATAGTGATGCCGACGGATATTCTGGAATTATGTTTCCGTACTACGATGGAATCCGTGTGCAAGGCGATATGGTGCAGACCGGGAATAACACTTGGTCTATGACAACGACCATCCTGGTTCAGTACAGCGGTGAGGCTACCTGCACCGCAACAAATGGTGTGTACCGTATTCAGAACGCCTATGTAACCGCTGCGGCGGGATATTCTATGGCATTCGATTCAGTAACATATCCCGAACAACGGTGCAACATTGGCAGCGGATGGATGTGGAATCTTCCGTCTATTGAAATTGTATCGGATGTGCCGCTGTCCACGGATGTGGGATATCTGCACCTTCCGGATAAAGGAAGATTGATGTTCCAGAATGTGGATATCAATAACTTAGGGTATGGCTTCTATAACTATGCCTTGGATGACTTGACGCTGACTACAGATACTACCTATGTCAGCAGTCAGGGATATTCTTCTTACTATAAGCTGACCTATCTGGATGGCAGTAGGATATATTTTACAGCAGACGGACGAGTATTGGCTGAAATAGACCGATTTGGCAATGCGGTGAATTATTCCTATGATGCATCCGGCTATCTCAGCGGAATTTCGAACGGATATCACACGATATCAATTGAATATACGAATACAAGTACGTCACGTACTGTTACCATTACAACCCCGGATGGAAATTCTCGTATTCTCGACTTGACTCTGAATTCCACATCTTCTATGGGAGACTGGCTGCTCAGTTCGATTCGATACCCCGATGGAACCGTTGAATCCTATACATACTCATCTGCAAACGCTTATGTAAACGCTCAGAGCCAGACCCCATCCGCAGGGATTGGTCTTTCCTATGCTCTTCTCACGCAGATTACCTATCCCACAGGCGCATCCCTTGTTTATACATATGGCAGCAAAGCGACTACGCGCTTCAACACAGTCGGATGCAAGGAACTGTGGCGTGTCACAGAGCGTAAATGGGTTGCTTCCGGCATAGAATACAACAAGCAGACATTCACATATAACGGCGAATATACAAATTTCCCGCAGATTACTGCCAGCTTACCCGACACGTTTACATATTCTGTGACGGTGACGGAAAATAACGGAGCGTATGCGGTGTATACATTCGGCAGCAGTCAGCAGCCCGTATCTAAGGTTACATATGATGCTAATGATGTGCTGTACGAGACGGAGACATGGTCTTACAATGACGCCGGATTGACCGAATACCACAGTACCGGCTATCCCACCACATACGGCGATATGATTTCTGGCGAACGCTGGGTGTATGATGATTATGGCCGTGTAAATCGGTATTATCAGCCACTTTCCAGCGGAAAAGAACATCAGTACAACATCTCCACGTTGTATGTGTACTCGGATTCATTTTCCCAATTTATTCCCCAGTATATTAGCTACCAAACAAGCATGAGCGTGAGATACGAAACGCGCCATACGCTCACAGCGGATGGCAAAAATATCGCAGTGGCGGAGGTCGTGGATAATTCCCAAAACGTCGTATCCCGCACAGAATATCAATACGACACTTGCGGGCGCGTGCAGTATGAATTTGACTATACAAATGCGGTCAACTATATTCAAAAGCAGTATGTTTACGATGGCCCCTATCTGAGCGCGTCGGGGACTTTCTCCGTTACGGATGCGGATGGGACCACAACATCGCTTGTACAGGAAGCGTATTCGTATGACAGTATGGGACGCCTGTGGGCTGTCCGGGATGGAAACAATGCCGAAGAGGCTTATTGGTTCGATAGCATGGGACGACTTGTTTGGACGTCCAACCGTGCTGGAGTAGAAACCACATATGAGTATGATCCGGTTCTGAATACTGTCCTTACTAAAGTTGGTATGGATGAGCCCGTCCTGACCACATATAACGCATTTGGACTCATTGCAAGTGAATCTATTCCCTCCCTCAGTCTTACGTTAAAGACTTATTCCTACGATACGCGTCTTCGCCTGGTGCAGGAGACGAACGCAAGCGGACAGACCTCCTCCGGTACAACGGTGTATACCTACGATTCGCTGGATCGCCCCACGTCTGTGGTGCGGCGTGACGCATCCGGTGCAGAACTCTACCGCGAGACATTCTCCTACGATCGGATTTCCGAGGTGTATCGAAACGATGTTCGAACGATTGTGGGAACAACCGGTGCGCCCTCCATCACCACAGTCAAGCAGTATACAGTCTGGGGTGACACAGAGAGCGAGCTGACCAAGCACGCGGACGGAAACTACTACGGAACGTATTACAAATACGACAACACAGGCCGTGTGTATGCCATCCAGCAGGATGTTCCCGGGACAACGACATCCCGGATGACTACCCAGTACACGCTGGATTACAACGGAAAAATCCTCGCTACCCAGGACGCCGTCGGGCTGATGGCACTAAATACGTATGATTATCTCGGTCGCCAAACAAGTAGTATTATGCCCGAAAACGGCAATTACTACTACACCTACGACGCCCTCAATCGCTTGATTGCCGAGAGCGTCAGCGGCGATGGATATCAGTCGCAGAAATACTATTACTACGACAATGCCGGCCATCTGATTCGGGAAAAAGTCAGCGATTCCCCCAATGGCGCATCCACCGTCACATACCGTGAAACCACCTACGCGTACGATGGCGCGGGCAAGTTGATGGATACCGCCATCTGGTCGGATGCATCCACGGCGTCCTATACCCACTATGGGTACGATGTCAGCGGCCGCTTGATGCTGGTGTACACAGGCATGAGCGAGCCCTTCGACTACATGATGACCGAGGATGACTATCAGCTCACAGAGTATGTGTACGACACCCTCGGCCGGATGACCGGACTCATCGATCCAATGGGTGGAAGGGAAACGTACGATTACGATGCAAACGGCAACCTGATTACCACCGTCATGCGGGACGGTAAGGTGAACCGACTCACTTACAACGCCCTCGGCAATGTGGTCACGGATAACGTCTACGCCGATGCCACCTCTACCACACCGCTGTCCGCCAAATCCTACACCTACTATCCCACCGGCGCGGTCAAGAGCGTGACGGAGGACGGCACAACCACCACCTATACCTACGACGAGCGGGGCAATGTCCTGACGGAAACCACAGGCACCACGGTCAATACCTATACCTACGACCATTGCAACAACCGTATCAGCCATACCCTCACCGTCGACAGCACAGTTATCTCGGCGGAGAGCTGCACCTACGACCAGCGCGGCCGCCTGACGTCCGTCAGCAGTGCCCAGGGCAAGACCACGTACGGATAC
>JAZQFQ010000028.1:0-12638 GCA_045539595.1 Eubacteriales bacterium
TTCGGCACCGCCACAAGAAAGCATTTCGGCAAGTCATCCCCCGCCAGCTCCGCCACATGATCCTTTTCCGCCCGGCGGAGAAAGGCCGCGGTGTCCGCGGTGGTGATCTTTCCGTCCAGATCGAAGATACCGATGATATCCTCGCCCCGGACTACGGTGCCCGCTCCTGCGTGCAGATACATATTACTTGTTCATGCGGGTCGGCATGATGAAGTCCAGGAATACATCCCCGAAATCATCGCCCTCCCGGCGCTCGCATCCCGGAATGTAAGAACCGGAACCGGATCCGGCCGCCTCCTCAATGGTCATGCCCATCAGAGGATTGTTCAGCCCCAGCCGCAATTGCGTAGCCGTCTCGGGCATGTTGCGGAGCGCTTCCACCAGCAGACGGCAGTTGAAGCCGATCACGATGTCCGCGCCCGTCTTGGCCACGGGGATCTCGTCCGCGAACGCACCGCCGGAGGAAACGGAGGACAACTTCAGCAGATTGCCCTCAAACTCCAGCTTGATGAAGGGGCGGTAGTTGCCGCCCAGCTTATCCTCAGTAACCAGAAGCGCCCGCTCCAAGGCCCCGCGGAGAATGTCCGCCCCCACAAATACCTCGGTCTCGTGGGTTTTCGGCAGCACCCGGGCGTAGTTGAAATACTCACCCTCGATCAGACGGGTGAAGTATACATACTCGCCGATGCGGAAAATGATGTGCTTTCTGGCCAGCGTCACGGTGATATCGTCCTCGGTGTCCTTGATCATGCGGAGCACCTCGCCCAGAAGCCGTCCCGGCACGATGACGGATGCCTCCGGATTGTCCTCCCCGGGCAGATCGATGTGGGAGATGGCCACCCTTGCGCCGTCGCAGCCCACCACCAGCAGCTTGTCGTTCTCAATCTTGAAGAACGCGCCGTTGAATACGGCCCGCTGATCGTTCACGCCCACGGCGTAGATAGTGCGGTTGATCACGTCCCGCAGCATGTACTGGGGCATGGTGTAGTTCCGATCCCCGGCCAAAAGCGGCAGCTGGGGGAAATTCTCGCCGGGCATTACGGCGATCTCAAAGGAACTCTTGCCCTGGGAGATAGTAGCACGCCAGTTTTCGTCCACAGCGATCAGAATCTCGCCCTCGGGGAGCGCGCGGATGATCTGGAGCAGATTATGCGCCTTCACCACGATCTTGCCCGGCTCCTCCACCCGGCAGGGGATGGCGGTGCGCATGCCTTTTTCCATATCGTAGGCAGTGATGCGGCAGGTGTCCTCATCCTCCCCGGGGCACTCCAGCAGGATGCCCTCGATATTCGACGCGGTATTTTTAATGGAAGCGATGCCCGCAGCCGGCGTGGCGGCGGCAATCAGCGTGTCGCGGTCAAAGTAGACTTTCATGTCGGTTTCCTTTCGGTATAAATAAATAGATAAATATATATATTATTTCAGCAGTAGCCGCAGTAGGGGGTGTTGAAACGGTGGAAAAGGGGATTTCGTCCCATTCCTGCGGGGCAAATCCCGACAGGGCCGGTTTTGGTTTGTCTGGTTTTTATTGTGGCCGGCCTGTTTGAAAATCGGGGAAAAAGAATCTCCCGGGGGCCCTTTGTCGCAAAACGGGGAAAATGCGGATTTTTTCCACACCCTTTCCACCGGGAAAAAACGGAAAGTTTTCCACCGCGCCCGGCGGCAAACAGCAAACGGTGTCGGAAAAAGGAGTTTTCCAAAGGGGCACCCTCTCCGGTTTTCCAAACAAGGAAAATCCTGCCCGGCGCGGGCCAATCGGATCCTTTTTGGCAGTTATCCACAGAAAACCGTCCGGAAATCATAAGTTTTCCACAAAGAATTCCACAGCGTGTGGAAAAGTTGGTGGGAACGAGAGGAGAACGCGGAAGCCTTATTTCTTAATCTCCCGGCGAATGTCGGCGATTTCGCTTTCCAGCGCCGCATCGGTCTTCAATTGCTTCTCAATGGCCGTGATGTTGGAATGGATCGTGGAGTGATCCCGCTCAAACATGACACCGATGGAGTTCAGGGACAGATCCGTCACCTGACGGATGATGTACATGGCAATGTTCCGGGCGTTTTTGATATTCTTTGTACGCTTCACGCCCAGCACATCCTCGCTCGTCACGCCGTACCGTTTCGCCACGACGGCGATGATCTTCTCGGCGGTCTCGCCCACCGGCTCCGTGTCCTGCTGGAACATGGGCAGCAGCGTCCGTACCAGATCCATGTTGATCTGGGCGCCGTCCAGCAGATGGGTGGCGGAAATCCGCTTGATGATTCCCTCCAGCTGACGGATGTTGGAGTGAAGCTTCTCCGCAATGTAGGCCAGCACATCGTCTCCGATCACCAGATTCATGGACTTGGCCTTATTTTTCAGGATGGCCAGACGGAGCTCGTAGTCCGGCTGGTGGATGTCCACGATCAGACCCTGCTCGAAGCGGGAGCGGATCCGATCCTCCAGCGTCACCATTTCCTTCGGCGGACGGTCGGAGGTCAGAATGATCTGCTTGTGATCGCTGTACAGCGCGTTGAACGTGTGGAAGAATTCTTCCTGGGTGGACTCCTTACCGGCGATGAACTGGATATCGTCGATGAGCAGAATGTCCGCCTTGCGGTATTTTTCCCGGAAAGCGGCGTTCTCCTTGCGGGAGATGGATTCGATCAGCTGGTTGGTGAAATCCTCGCCGTTTATGTAGATGGCGTTCATGTCGGGGGAATTTTCAAAGAGCTTGTTGGTGATGGCGTACATCAGATGGGTCTTGCCGAGGCCGGAGGGGCCGTACAGAAACAGCGGGTTGTAGGTGGAGGCGGGATTCTTCGCTACCGCCAGAGCCGCCGCATGGGCGAATTTGTTGGAGTTGCCCACGATGAAGTTGTCGAAGGTGTATTCCGGATTGTAGGAAAGCCGCCGCTCGCCGCCGCCGGCCTGATTCTTCTGGCGGGCCATTTCGTTGCCGGCAAGATAGGGAGGCAGATTTTCTTCTTTCTCCCGCTTCCGCTCCCGCTCAATCTCCTTGGCCAGAGACAGAGGGGAATTCACCCGTCCCTCCCCTTCCAGCGGCGTGGCGGGAGCCCGTTCCACGATCAGTTCAATGGTGGGATCGCCGCCCACCACAGCCATGGTGCAGATGGCCAGAATCTTGGCGTACCGCTCCAGAATGTTGTCCTTCTTCAATTCATTTTCCACGGAGAAAACCACGGATTCCTCATCGATGTAAACCACCTTCACATTGCGGAACCAGAAGTCCAGAGCGGTGGTGGAAAGTTCCCCGCTTTCGCGGATCGCACCCAGGATGGATTCCCAGACGCGGCCGTAATCGGATGGAGAAAACATAACATATATGCCGCGCCGCAAACCCCGGCGCGCCCTTTCTGTGACAAAAAATGCTGTCGAAAAATCGACACAGATATATTCATATTATTATACCATAAAAAGAAATAAAATACAAGAGAAATGCAATGTATTTTATATATAAAGTAGGAAAGTTTTTCTTGTGCATATTGCTGTCCTTCAAAAAAATTGAGGAAATCGGGATAAAATTTTATATTTTTCGCTGCGCGTGAAAAAGGTGTGGGTTTGGCGGATAAAAACTTTCCACCCGCCGCGCAAAAAAAAGGAGGTGCCGCATGTAGCCATGCGTCACCTCCGGGAGCTTTCCTTTGCCCGACATGGGCAAAAACACGGGCAATCTCGCCGCAAATTTCAGCGTGTTTTCGATTTTCACGTCGCGAACGTAAAAATTCGGGGCTGCTGCACCGAAATGCAACAGCCCCTTTCATTTGGATTCTATTATGCTGCCGGTGCTTCCGGTGCGGGCTCGGCGGGGATTTCCGCCGCCTTGCGGGTGCCGGATATCTCCCGATAGAAATCGGTAACGGCGGCCTTCTCATAGGGCATCAGCCACAGATAGCCGATACCGAGAGTGAAGATGCAGAGGAACGACCATCCGATAAAGCTGAAGGACAGACAGAACAGACGCCACTTGTTGCCCCGCATCATCTCCTTGGAGAGACGGAGCGCCTCTTTTGCCGGCATATCGGGATTTTCGGCCAGTATGAAGGTGGCCATGGAGTAGCTGTAGGATGCAATAATGCCGGGGATGATGAACAGAAGGGTCCACAAAAAAGTGTACAGCCAGCGAAGGAAGGAAACAGCGATGGCCTTGGTCCAGTGGGAGAAGAAGGATACCACTTGAGAAATCTTCAGTTCTTCCCCGTCGATCAGGTTCAGATTGAAACGGTTGTAACCCACCTCAACGATGCTGCCGATAAGGAACAGTACGATAGCGATCACAAAAATGACGCTGAAGACGGTAATCAGAATGCTGAGAAAAACATCTCTCTCCTCGGGATTCATGTTTTGCAGCATGGAAACTTCCTCTTTGGAAATATCCACACTGGAGCCGCTGCCGTAACTGATGCCGCTTCCCCCCAGAAGGGATGCGATAAATCCGGCCAGAACGGCGATGCCCCAGTTTCCCATGAGGGCGCGTCGGGCGGCGGCTCGAAAATCTTTTGCTTTTTTCATACGATGTCTCCTTTATGTAAAATTGGGTCGAATACAGTATATCATATAAACGAATGAGAATCAAATATTACTACAAAAATTCATCCGGACTTTTCGAGACAGAACAAAGGGGAGACCGCTCCGGAAGACAAAAGGGGGGATCGTTCCGTAAAAGAATCAAAGGGGAATCCACTCCGTAAAAGAATCAAAGGGGAGACCGCTCCGTAGGTCTCCCCTTTACATCCCCTCATGGGCTCGGGGTGGTCCCCGAGACCCCCAGATCGACGGAAAGCGAAACGGGTAAGCCAACATAGACGCGATTATTTTTTGAACGCACTCCTGCGGAGTGCGAGGGATAGTGGGGAATGAGGATAGCAAAAGATGCGTTTTTTCATAAACTAATTTTCTCGCTAACTTCCGTCAGTCGAAGGGGGAAGCATTACTCCTAACTATATTTTAAGATGCCGCCATCGGCGGCATTTTTTATGTTGGGTAGGAGAAGCGGTTTGTTTTTTGGATAACGGAGGTGCACGTTGATTTTAGTTGACGATAGATATACCTTCGTTTGTCTTATAATTTCGTCTATCCACTGCGCTCCGCAGAGCGCATTTTCCTCGTGGCGAGTTTTTGATATCTTCATCCTATCGATTTACTCCGTTCCGGGGGCCTCGGGGGTGTCCCCCGAGCCCACGAGGGGATCCAAAGGGGAGCCCTACGGAGCGGGCTCCCCTTTGACTCTTCCATAGGTATCTAAAATTTCAACTTGTAGGAAGATCCTGCGGGGGAGCAACCTTCCCCCTTTTGCATCTCAAAAACCAATTTTCCATCCCCTATAACCCGAAAAATCCCCGAAAATCTGCGTTTTTTGTGAAAAATCCCGGGATAAAATTTGAAAAATCCCTTGACAATGGCATCCTATATCGATTATAATAATACGTGCTATGCGGACAAATTCCTCATAATCGAGTAAGGAGGGTGTAAAAATGCTGAGAACCTACCAGCCGAAGAAGAGACAGAGAAGCAAAGAACACGGCTTCCGTAAAAGAATGAAGACCGCCGACGGCAGAAAAGTACTGAAGAGACGTCGCGCCAAGGGCCGCGCGCGTCTGACTCACTGATTCCGACCGAACGCGTGCAGGACGAGAATATGAATTCGTAACCTCCGATGTAATCGGGCAAGTATGTCCGCTGCGATCGGGGGTTTCTTCGTATTTCCGTCCCCGTCCCCATTCGTCAAACGAAGGGAAAAACCTATGAAATTTACCGCGATCCGAGAGAACCATTTGTTTGTCAAAGCCTACACAGGCGGAAAGCGGGCGCCGTCCAAAACCTGTACGGTATACGTGCTGAAGGACCGTCAGGCCAAGCGATATATGCGCCGCCGCCCCGACAAACAGTATATCAACCGCATCGGTATCACAGCCTCAAAGAAGATCGGAGGCGCTGTTGCGCGAAACCGTGCGAAAAGAGTGATCCGTGAGGCACTTCGTCTTTTGCAGACGGAGTATGCCCTCAAAACCGGTCACCTTATCGTCATAGCCGCACGGGAAAAAGCCACAGTATGTAAAATGCAGGACGTAAAACGTGACTTGCAAGGAGCCTTGATGCGGCTTTCCATGATCGTACAAGCCGAGAGCGAGACACCGCGCTATGACTGATTTTTTTCGTAAAATCGTCCGGGGCGTATCCGCCGCCGCGGTATCCCTCCTCTCCGCCCCGATACGGATGTATCGGAAATTCATCTCTCCCATAAAACCACGGTGCTGCCGATTTACCCCATCCTGCTCCCAGTACGCGCTGGACGCGTTGAGTGAATGGGGCGTTTTTCGCGGCTCCGCTTTGGCGCTGTGGCGAATCCTTCGGTGCAATCCCTTCGGGGGCTGCGGCCACGATCCCGTGCCGAGACGGAATTACAAAAAGATCGATCCTTTAAAGGATCGGAAAAAATGAGAGAGAGTCTCCCGCGCAAAATTTAAGGAAAGTATTGCGATCCCATTCGGTGACCGTATAATCGGTAAGAAGTATGCTTGATATCATCGCTATCCCCTTAGGATGGATTATCAAAGTATGTTATTCCCTGGTGAATAACTACTTCGTGGCGCTCCTTTTGTTTGCTATCGTCATGCAGATTATTCTTCTGCCCTTCAGCATCAAACAGCAGAAGAACAGCGTGCAGCAGGCAAAACTGGCACCCAAAACCGCGGCCATCCGTAAAAAGTATGCCGGCCGCAACGACGCACAAACCCAGCAGAAAATGCAGCAGGAAATCCAGGAGATGTATCAGAAAGAGAAGTTCAGCCCCTTCGGCGGCTGTCTGCCCCTCTTGATCCAGATGCCTATCCTGTTGGCGCTCTATAACGTGGTTATGAACCCCCTGCGTTATATCACCGGTATCTCCATGGATACCATCAACCAGATCCAGACCCACATGACGGACGATCTGGGTATCGTCCTCAATCCCCGCGGACTGTATATCGATATTCTGAATCACGTCCGTGAGGATTTGCCCTATTATGTGGAGAAATTCGCGGATCTCGCGGACAAGACCCTGCCCGATATGACCTTTATCGGCACCGATTTGTCCCAGATCCCCACCTTCACCTTCCAGCCCTTCGACTGGCTGATGTTGGTGCCTATCCTGACCTTCGTGTTCATGCTCCTGACCCAGAAGATCACCCGTATGTTCACCTACCAGTCCCCCGAGACCATCGAGGCCCAGAAGAGCCCGTCCATGAAAATCATGAACTGGTCCATGCCCCTGCTCTCTGTGTGGATCGCTTTCAGCGTTCCCGCCGCCATCGGCCTGTACTGGATCTTCCGCAACATCATCTCCTGCATCCAGCAGATCATCCTGGCCAATGTGATCCCCGCTCCCCGCTTCACGGAGGAGGATTACAAACGGGCGGAGAAGGAAATGAAGGTTCCCTCCAAACCCCGTCGGGAAATCAGCAAGGTGCCCCCGAAATCCCTCCATCATATCGATGACGAGGAGTATCAGGCCAAGCTGGAAGCCGCCTGGGAGAAAGCCAAGGCGGAGGAGGAAAAAGCCTCCGAGCCTGCGAAGGAGGAAGAGACCGTCACGCCCGCTCCCGTGAAAGAGGAGAAGAAGGACGAGGCCCCCATCCTGAAGGAAGACGATAAGGTAAAGTACGAAAAGAAAGTAACCCCCACCTCCGGCCCCAAGTATCCGAAGACCGGAAAAAATTATAAGAAATAAGTGACGGGATAACTATGAAAAACGAAGTAATTGTTACGGCCAAAACCGTGGACGAGGCCATGGCGCAGGCGCGCCGTCAGTATGGATCCTCCGAGAACGAATTGGCCTTTGAGATTCTGGAAATGCCGAAGAAGGGATTCCTCGGATTCGGCGCTACCCCCGCAAAGGTGAAGGTGACCATCACCAAGGCACTGCCTGACGTGGATCTGTCCGATCTGGTGTCCTCCATCCGCAATATGAAGGTGGCTACCGACCGGGACGGTGAGGAGGAAAAAACACCCAAGCAGAATAAGCCCCAGCCCCGCCGTGAGGAAAGAAAGCCCAACGGAGGCAACAAGAATCCCCAGAACCAGAATAAGAATCCCCAGAAGAAAGAGCAGGCAAAGCCTCAGAATACCCCCGCACCCAAGGCCAATCCCCAGCCCAAGCAGGAGAAGCCGGCCCCTGCGGTGAAGGAAGAAAAACCCGCCGTAAACGAAAACGATCTGCCCGCAGCTCTGCGCCGTCCGGTAAACAAGCCCCAGAACAACAAACAGAACAATAAGAATCCCCAGAAGAAGGAGAAACCCGCCCAGGCACAGCGCCCCGGCGAGGAAAAGAAGCAGGATCTGCTCTCCGCCGTGATGGGCATCAAGGCACCCCAAACCCCGGCTAATGTGCCCCAGGTAACGGTGACTCCCGTTCACGTGGAGAAAAAGAAGGAAAAGCCCGCCCCGGAGAAGAAGCCCGCTCCCGCCCCGGAGAAGAAGGCGGAAAAGGCTGTCCGTGAGGAGAAGCCCCACGTGGAATTCGTCACCCCCGAGGAGATGGATTACGCGCTGAACTTCGCGAACACCCTGCTCAAGAATATGGATCTGTCCGCCACCGCCCACGCGGAGGAAGCCCCCGCCGATATGGTGGTGCCCGAGGGCATGGTCTACGCCAAGATCGTCATCGACGGCGATGATACCGGCATCCTGATCGGCCACCACGGCGATACGCTGGACGCTATCCAGTACCTGGCCAACCTCTGCGCCAGCCGCAACAGCGGAAACGGTAAGAAGGAATTCGTCAAGATCGTGGTGGATATTGAGAATTACCGCGCCAAGCGGGAGGAAACCCTCCGCGCTCTGGCCCGCCGTATGTGCGCCAAGGCCGTGAAGTATAAGCGGAACTTCGTTCTGGAGCCCATGAATCCCTACGAGAGACGGATCATCCACTCCGAGGTGCAGGGCATGGAGAACGTGTCCACCCACTCCGTGGGAAGCGATGAGAACCGTAAGATCGTCATCACCTACGAAGGTCCCGATAAGGCAAGCAATTCCCGCAAATCCCGGGATAAGAAAAAGAGCGATAAGCCCCGCAGCCAGCTGCCGAAGTTGTCCCGCGAGGAAATCGAGGCAAGAGAAAAGGATCTGGCCGAGTACCGTGCAGAGCGTGAGACCGCACAGAAGCCCGTCCGTGCCAAATCCATCGATGATATCCGCATCGATTTGAGTGAGGATTCTACCCGCACCTTCGGATCCATCGGAATGGACGAGGGTGTGGAGCCGGATAACGATCCCATCGAAAAGATCGCCGCCGAGGCGGAATCCGGGGAAGAAAACCTCAGAGAATTTTGATACGAAAACCGCCGCAGGCAGCCTGCGGCGGTTTTTTCATTTTTTCCTCTTCCATTGCCCCGGACTGATCCCCGTGCTCCGCTTGAACATCTTGGAAAAATTGCATACGTCCTCGTATCCCACCAGCTGGGCACTTTCCGCCACCGATGCCCCCGCTTCCAGATGCCGCTTGGCTTCCTCCAGCCGCACCGCCGTCAGATATTCCTTGATGGATTGTCCGGTTTTCTCCTTGAACAGCCGGGACAGATACCGCCTGTCCAGATTCATGGCCTCCGCGATCTGTTCCACCCGGAGATTCTGCATATAGGCCGCCCCGATGAAGTCCTTCACCCGGCGGACGTATTGGTTCGGGTGCTTTTTGGTCTCCAGCATTTCCGCGTACATGCGGAACAGATTGGCCGCGATCTTGTACTCCCGCATGCTTTCCTCCCCGAACTCGGACAGCATCTTCTGCGCCCAGTTGGTGGTGAAGGAGATCACCGGCGGCAGATCCGCAAACCGATGACTCAGCGCCCCGTCAAAGCCGATCCATTGGTACACCCAGGGATGCTCCCGATCCGCCTCATAGGTGGTGATTTCCCCCGGCAGAATGAGAAATGCCTGTCCGGCATGGACGGAATAGGATTTTCCGTCCTTATACAAGGTGCCGCATCCGGCGGACACAAAATGAATGAGAGTATACGGCCGCACGGCGGGGCCGAAGCGGTGAGCACTTTTGCACGCCTCCTCTCCCACCAAAAGGGGATTGAGATCGTGCAGGCGGCGGTTGGCGAGGGCGGGTTGTTTCATGGGGTGTGTCCTTTCTTGAGATGAGGTTTATGATCGGTCAAAGGGGAGGTCGCTCCGCAGGAATAATCAAAGGGGGGACCGCTCCCCGCAGGTCCCCCCGCGAGTTGGAGGGAATCTCCAACTCGATCATCCACCCCATGGGCTTAGGGGGGCGCCCCCCAAGACCCCCCGGATCGGCGGAAAGCGAAACGGGAGAGCCAGCATAAACGTCATCGTTTTTTTGAACGCACTCCGCAGGAGTGCGAGGGAAAGCGGGGAGTGAGGACAGCGGAAGATAAATCGTTTCATAAACTAATTATTTTCGCCAGCTTCCGTTAGTCGAAGGGGGAAGCGTTACTCCTAACTATACTTTATGATGCCGCGGATGCGGCATTTTTTTACGTGGGGTAGGAGAAGCGGTTCATTTTTTGAATAACGGAACTGGATGTTGAATTTAGTTGGCGGGACGTCCCGAGTTCGTTATACGAACTCGCGGCGCCGTCCCCTACGATGATAGCTGATAATGCGCATCTTTGATGCGCATTCAAAAAGCGATCGCGTTTTTGATGGCGATATACCTTAGATACACTTCGTTCTGGGGGTTTCGGGGATCCCCCCGAACCCATGGGATGGATGATCGAGTTGGAGATTCCCTCCAACTCGCGGGGGGACCTGCGGGGAGCGGTCCCCCCTTTGATTCTTCCAGAAGCGATCCCCCTTTTGTTCTTTCACAGCGATCCTCCCCTATGATATTTCCCACGAAGTGTGCTCCACTTTATAGTTACATTTTACCATGTTTATGTTACCTTATGCAATAGATTTTTCTCCAATCTATGGTATAATGTACACAGCATCCGGCGAGAGGACTCGCCCGGAGAACAAAAACCACAAAAATCCCACTTCAGAAAGGATATTTACCCGATGAAAATTACGTTTATGGGCGCGGGAAGCACCGTCTTCTCGAAAAATGTGCTGGGTGACACCATGCTCACCGACATCTTCCACGATGTGGAAATAGCACTTTATGACATCGACGGTCAGCGCCTGGAGGAATCCTATCTGCTGATTACCGCCATGAACCGCAGCATCAACGAGAACCGTGCCACCGTGAAAAAATATCTGGGCGTGGAAAACCGCAAGGAAGCCCTCCGCGGCGCGGATTTTGTGGTCAACGCCATCCAGGTGGGACTGTATGACCCCTGTACCATCATCGATTTCGAGATTCCCAAGAAATACAGCCTCCGCCAGACCATCGCCGATACTCTGGGCATCGGCGGTATCTTCCGCGGATTGCGCACCATCCACGTCATGAAGGATTTCGCCCGGGACATCGAGGAAGTCTGCCCCGACGCATGGCTGCTCAATTACACCAATCCCATGGCGATTTTGTCCGGCTATATGCAGCGGTACACCGGCGTGAAAACCGTTGGTCTTTGCCACAGCGTGCAGGTGTGTGCCTGGTCCATTCTGAAGGGCGTGGGCCTGGAGGATAAGTACGCCGGATGCCGTACCCAGATCGCCGGTATCAACCATATGGCGTGGCTTCTGGATATCCGCGATAAGGACGGCAACGATCTCTATCCCGAGATCCGCCGCCGGGCCAAGGAAAAGAACGCCACCGAGAAGCACCACGACATGGTGCGCTTCGATTACATCGATAAATTGGGCTACTACTGCACGGAAAGCAGCGAGCATAATGCGGAATACAACGCCTTCTATCTCAAGGCCGGCCGGGACGATCTGGTCGAGAAGTTCAATATTCCCCTGGATGAATATCCCCGCCGTTGCGTGAACCAGATTGCCCGCTGGCAGAAGCAGAAGGAAGAATTGCTGAACGGCGGCGATGTGCAGCATAAGCGCTCCGCCGAATACGCGTCCCACATCATGGAAGCCATCACCACCGGCAAGCCCATCAAGATCGGCGGCAACGTGATCAACCACGGATGCATTTCCAATCTGCCCCCCCAGGCTTGCGTGGAGGTGCCCTGCCTGGTGGACAAAAACGGCATTACCCCCACCTATGTGGGCGATCTTCCCCTCCAGCTGGCGGCCATGAACTCCTCCAATATCTATCCCCAGCTGCTCACCATTGAAGCGGCCCGTACCGGTAAGATGGAATACGTCTACCAGGCCGCCATGATGGATCCCCATACGGGCGCCCAGTTGTCCCCCGATGAGATCGTGGCCATGTGCAACGACCTCCGTGAAGCCCACGAAAACGCCGGCTATCCCGTGTTCTGATGAAATACGAAAGGGGCTGTTGCATTTAGATGCAACAGCCCCGAATTTTTACGTTCGCGACGTAAAATTTCGAAAACACGCTGAAATTTGCGGCGAGATTGCCCGTGTTTTTGCCCATGTCGGGCAAAAGATGGCCGCATCAGCGGCCAAGGGAAAGCTCGCGGAGGTGACGCATGGCTACATGCGGCACCTCCTTTTTTGACGTTATACGGCACTTCCGTGCCCGGCGGAGATCTGCCCGTCGATCGCGTTTATCACTCCGTAGGAATGATTCTGGCTCATGCCAACCGATCCGGGATTGAACAAAAGAAGCCGTCGCTCC
>JAZQFQ010000029.1:0-39237 GCA_045539595.1 Eubacteriales bacterium
CTCCGGTGTCAGATAGCGCCACTCTCCGCGGCTGAGGTGCGGATCCAGCGAAAGCCCGCCGAATCGGATCCGCTCCAGATACGTGATCTCCGAGCCCACGGCATGGAACATCCGCTTGATCTGGTGGAATTTCCCCTCGTGAATGGTGATCTCCCCTTCACAAGCGGGCAGATCGCCATATAGCACCACATCCGCCGGTGCCGTCACGATGTCGCCGATATCCACCCCGTCGCACAGTTTTTGGCGCTGATCTTCTCCGATGGTCGGATCGCACCGGAAGCGGTAGGTCTTGTCCACGTGATGCTTGGGGGAAAGAAGCTCGTGTCCCAAAACGCCGTCGTTGGTGACAAGAAGGAATCCCACGGTGTCGATATCCAACCGGCCGCAGGGGAACAGCCCCATCCGCACAAACTGGGGCGGCAAAAGCTCCATCACGGTAGGGCCCCGATCCTCCGTGGCGCTGACGTAGCCCTCCGGCTTGTTCAGCATCACGTAGGTGAACTCCCGCCAGATAACGGGCTGCCCGTCCAGCATCACCGAGGCGGTGTCCGGATCGATATGTTGGGCGGGATCCCGCACCACGGCGCCGTCCACCGTCACCCGCCGGGCACGGATGAACTTGGTAGCTTCACTGCGTGTGGCCACGCCGGACTGCCCCAGATACTTATCCAATCGCAAAAGAACGTCCTCCGATTCAAAAGATCAGAAACATTACGAACGCCACGGCGAAAAACGCCGCCAGCGTCGCCATTCCGACCGCAAATCCAACGGCAACGCTTCGAAAAAATGCACTCAAACCGATTTTCCTCGCGTATAAAGTCGGGAAAGGCGGGAATGCTATTCCCTGTCCCCCGCGCCGTTAGTATGAGATCATTTTACCACATTTATGCATCTTTGTAAACGGCGGCTTGGATTTTTTCACCGGGCGAAAAAACAGCGATGGAAAATTTTCGATTTTTTTGAAAAATATCTTGACAAACGCGGGCGACGATGCTATACTATAATGCGTTCGAGGAACATTGCCGAATTGTGTAACGGTAGCACGACAGACTCTGACTCTGTTTGTTGGGGTTCGAATCCCTATTCGGCAGCCAAAATAAAAGACACCATCCACCGGATGGTGTTTTTTATTTTCGATCGGTTGACGTTAGGGATTCGAACGCAGTGAAAAAATGCTCCGGTGGAGCATTTTTGAACGGTGACCGAAGAATTTTGCAAAGCATTTCCTATGATTTTTCGATATGCTTTGCAAAATTCAAGACCGAATCCCTATTCGGCAGCCAAAGAAAACGGGTATCCCATTCGGGATGCCCGTTTTGTTTTGTTGAAATTGAAAGGGATTCGAACCGAGTTGCGGAACGCAATCTCGCACCGAGCCCGCAGGCGAGACCGAATCCCTATCCACCCACAAAAAGCATCCCATGCGGGATGCTTTTCTTATTTCACCAATATTTCCGATCCAGCGCGCGGAGCTGTACCGCCTCCGCCACGTGGGCGGCGGTGATAGCTTCACTGCCCGCCAGATCCGCGATGGTGCGGGATACCCGCAGAATCCGGTCGTAGCCCCGGGCGGACAGCCCCATCTTATCCATGGCCCGGCGGAGGATCGCCTTGCCCGCCTCGTCGGGGATGCACATTTCCTGAATCTGCGCAGGCGTCAGCATGCCGTTGGGCACTCCGTTTCCGTCGGCAAAGCGGCGTGCGGCAAATTCTCTGGCCCGCACCACCCGCTCCCGGATGGCGGCGGAGGGTTCCTCCTTCTCCGCGCGGCTCATCTCGTCAAAGGTGAGGGACGGCACTTCCACGTGCATATCGATCCGGTCCAGCAGCGGCCCGGAAATCTTGGCCAGATACTTGGCAATGGCGTCCTTTTTGCAGGTGCACTGCCGCACGTCGCTTCCGTAATACCCGCAGGGACAGGGATTCATAGCGCACACCAGCATAATGTGGCAGGGGAACGTGAACCGTCCCGCGGCCCGGGTGATGGTCACCTGCCCGTCCTCCAGCGGCTGGCGGAGGCTTTCCGTCACTGTGCGGGAAAACTCGGGCAGCTCATCCAGAAACAAGATGCCGCCGGATGCCAGAGCGATCTCCCCCGGCTCGGGGATCTTGCCGCCGCCCACGAGAGAAGCGGCGCTCATGGTGTGATGGGGTGCGCGGAAGGGGCGGGTGGTCACAAGGCCGCCGTCCCCCAGCATCCCCGCCACGGAATGAATTTTCGTCGTCTCCACCGCCTCGGGGAATGTCAGCGGCGGCAGAATGGAGGGCATCCGCTTGGCCAGCATGGATTTACCCGATCCCGGGGCACCGATCATGAGAATATTATGATTGCCCGCCGCGGCGATCTCCAGAGCACGCTTGACCCGCTTCTGTCCCTTCACATCGCAGAAGTCCAGCGACTCGGGGATGGCGTTCAGATCCACCGCTTTCGGGATCACGGGCGTGAGCTTTTCCCTGCCCGTCAAGTGATCGATCAGCGCACCGATGCTGGGCACGCCGTACACGGTCATCCCCTCCACGGCGGCCGCTTCGGCCACGTTGCCCACGGGCACGAAGATCTCCCGCTTTCCCGCCTCATAGGCGGACAGCGTCATATTCAGAACTCCGCACACCTCACGGACGTGGCCGGACAGGGACAATTCGCCAATGAAGCAATAATTCTCCATGGAGATGTCCCGAGGGATGATGCCGCCGCACTGGAGGATGGCGGTCAGCATGGCCAGATCGAAGGCAGATCCCTCCTTGCGGCGATTGGCGGGCGCCAGATTCACCACCAATTCCATCTCGGGAAAGGGGATCCCGCAGCTCTCACACGCGGCTTTCACCCGCTGGCGTGCCTCGCGGACCGCCATATCCGGCAAACCCACGATGTCCAGCAGGGGCAAATTGTTCTGCCCGCTGCACTCCACGGTGACAAGATATCCTTCCAGGCCGCTGAGGGCGGCAGTATAGGTAACGGAAAGCATAAATCCTCCTGATGACGCATCTCATATAAGAAAATTTTAACACAATATTCAACAAATGACAACAGGGAATCGGTATAATAAAGAAAAAACATCATCCGGCAGGAGAGGAATATGAAGAATAAAGTAACCTTTGAGGTACGCATTGACGAGGAACTGTACAAGAAATTGCTGGTGGCATCGGCGGAAGAAGGCCGGTCTCTGAACAATCAGATGCTTCACCTGATCCGCACCAACATCGCCTATTTTGAGCGGTGCCACGGGAAGATTGATCCCGCCAAGGCGGTCATTCCGGAGAAGGAAGCGTAAACCAAGGCATAAAAAGGGGCTGTCGCAAAGACAGCCCTTTCTGTATTCTTACTCCCCCAGACCGTAGGAGATGGACACGATGACGCCGTCGTCATCGGTCATCATGGTGAGGGTGGTATTGCCCCGGGTGAACAGATAGCGTCCAAAGGCCTCCTCTGCCTCGCCGCAGGCGGCGATGGCATCGCTGATATTGGCACCGAGGGTGATTTCCTCCTCTGTAATCACAGCGGGAGAGATTACCGTGACGGACACGATGTACTCGCCCTGGGCGGAGGGGGAGGTAACAACCTCCAGATCCTCATAGAAATACACGGTATCATTGCCGTCGTGCAGGCAGCTGGGCGCTTCCGTTTTATCGACGGGGGCGCCGAGCACGGATTCCACGTCCATATGTACCCCGGGGGTCAGGCGCACATCCTTGTACGTCAGGGAGAACCCGTCCTCCGCGGTGGGGGCCGGCGGATTCGTTTCGGAATCCCCGGCGGTATCGGACACGCCAGAATCCGTATCGTCGGGAACATCCGGCACATCCGCGGGGGTGCAGGCACCGAAAATCAACACACTCAAAATCAGCATAACGGCAAGTTTTTTCATACACGTTTCTCCAAAATCAGATTATGGGGTGGCGGGATACAGCGAGGCGTCGAAACTGTAGTAATCTTTCACACAGTTTTCGGAATAGGCCTTCACTTCCGCATCGGTCAGCATAAAGGATTCCAGGGGATATTGTTTATAGTGGGGGCAGGTATCGAAATGGTACCATCCATCCCCGCAGTTCACCAGATTCCAGTAGTGGGGCTTGGCGGGATTGTCGCGGCAGATTTCCATATTCTCGATTCCCGCCGCATTCAAAAGACTGCGGGACATGGCGTAGTACACATAGCAATCGCCCCGTCCGTTCAAAAATCCGGAATAGGCGGCGCGCATCCAATGATCCTTATAGGCATAGGCCGTATAGGACACATGGGCCTTCATCCAGTCGTAGATGGCCCGGGCTTTTTCCAGCTGGGTCATGTTTTCCGTCAGGATCTTGTTCAGCACCTTGTTCACATAAGGGCGCAGAATTTCCTCTGTAATCTCACACACGGTAACCGTGGCCTGGGCCGCGGCGGTGTTTCCGTTTTTATCGGTGGCAGTATAGAAAATCGTATACACGCCGGGCTCGTTCCGCTTAACCGCGGAGGAATTGACTTCCACAGTGAGAGGATTTCCCTCACTGTCCGCGGCACTGACACCGCTTTGATAGGAAATCCATGTGCCCACGTTCATGACAAGATTCTTCACTCCCCGGATCACCGGCAGCTTCACCTCAACGGGGGGCAAGGCCGGCTCCTCCGGCGCGGTCACGGTAAATGTGGCACGGAGTCTGGTCACATTCCCCGCTTCATCGGTCAGAATCAGCGTCACGCCCCGCTTGCCGGGGGTGGTAAAATCCGGTGTGTTGGCATACGCAACCGTCACCGCCGAAGCATCGGAAAGATTGGTCAAAAAGTCCGCAGGCTCCGGTATCTCTTCCGATCCGCCGGGCACCGTCAGCGACAGGACACGGGCCATCGGCGGCCGGGTATCGCAGACATCCAGGAGCAAGGGGAAGGTAAAGCCGTCAATCTGTATGGACACGGTCTTTTGTCCCCGCTTCTCTACGGAAATCTCCTCCGCAAAAACAGCCCCGGGGACCGCATTCTGCAAAACATCCCGCCGGGCATCCGCATCGGATCCGGCCTCCATCAGTAAAACATCCGGCAAGGAGAACACGAACAGAGAAGCGCTCTGCTCCCCGTAATTTCCCCATGCATCCGTCAGACGGATCTGCACCGAGTGCTCTCCGGCCCCGTCGATATTCTCCGGCAGGAGCATCTCTGCCGTGTACGGCGAAAAATCCTGTACTTCGGCGATAAAATCCTCCGGAGCTACCGGATCACCGGGGCGGATGCCGTGATGCTTCACGGTAAACCGGGGCGGCATCGTATCCTGCACCGTCAGCGTCGTCTGCATGGAAATGCCCCACAGGGAGAAGTGCACGGTGTGCTCACCAACTTGGGCAAAGGAACTGTCCGTCAAATCGCTCTGGCAGGAAAAAGGAAGCATGGGAAACCGCACGAATCCCGCGGCCTGGGGGATATCCTCCCCCGCTTCCGCGGTGAGAGGAACCAATCCGCATGAAAGTATTATACCGCCCACAGCGAGAAAAAGCAACAGCAAACTCGCGGCGGCGATGCATATGATCCGCACAGCGATCCGCTTCGGGGCGGGTTTGGTCTGTGTATCGGTACTGGCTGTCATCGCTTCAGAGACTCCCATCCGCTGCCGTTCAGATCCGGGATATCTTCCCCGCAGCTCAAAATCTTGCCGTGCGCGTCAATGACATAAGAAGCACGGCTGCCGCATGCGATATGGCGCACGCGTACCCATCCGTCCACCTCTGAGGCGGATTTTGTGGCGGGGGAACCGGCGTACATGACGCGGCCCACGCTGTTCAATGCGATCAGGTGTCCGTTGGACACGCTGACACGGACGATATCATTCCACGAGCGGCAAGCGAGAGCGTCCAGGGACAGATTGCCCTCCACCGCCATCGTGCTGTCGCGGAACAAAAGCACGGTCGTATAATCCCCGGCGGCCACGGCCACCACATCGGTATATTCGGTCACGGCGCACTGGCCGGACTGATTCGATCCGCAGACCAGCACCTTTCCGTCGGAGGTAAGTCCCACGGAATGGCGATCGCCCGCCGCTATATCGACCACGTTGCGCCACTCGCTCACATCGCACTGCCCAACGGAATTATCACCGTAGGCGCGCACGGTGCCGTCCGCCAGCAGAAGCAGGGCATGTCCCTCTCCCGCGGCGATGTCGATCACGCTGCTGATGCCGTCGCACTTGCCCTGGCCATGGGTATCCTCGCCGAAGAAGCGCACCGTACCGTCGTTCTGCAGAACCAGCACATACTTGTCTCCGCAAGCCACGGAAAGGGCGTTATCGCACAACTCACCCAAGGAGGAGTGGATGGCTTTGCCGCCCGATGTGATGGCGACAACATCGTCCTCCGCCGCTATAGGTGCGGCCAGGAAAGTCATCTTATCTTCCGCGCTCATATAGGGGAAGAATTTATCGTAGTAGCGGCGCACCATAACGGATGTGGCGTGAGGATACGCCGACTCAAATACACCGGTATCTCCCGTGATGCTGGCTACCGCAAAGGCATTCTCATACTGTCCTTTTTCCA
This sequence comes from Eubacteriales bacterium, assembly GCA_045539595.1. GTDB lineage: Bacteria > Bacillota > Clostridia > Oscillospirales > CAG-272 > SIG701. The sequence continues at coordinate 6,499 of JAZQFQ010000029.1, forward strand.
GAAGCTCCGTTTCAATACCCTGGCAGACCTCGGATACCTTACTCTTATCCGTCAGATAGGCGATGTAGGCCACCGCTCTTTCGTGATCGGACTCCTCCAGGTAGGCGGCAATGGTTTCATACAGGACCGTATCCGCATAACTCTGCCCCTCCGCACCGCTCATCATGAGAGCCAGCGCGCAGGCCGCATCCATCTCACCGGCACTCCGCTTTTCCTCTGCCATTCTTTGCAGAACCTGATTGCGCAGCTCCGCATCCTGGGTGCTGAGGGCGTATTCGGTGCAGCCCGCATCCGATTCCTGCAGATACCGATGGGCGGCCGCCTGATAGATGATCTCATACTCCGGATATTCCCGGCACTTTTCGTAACCGGCGGCGCTGTCAAAGTCGCCGATCTCACAGTAATAGGCTACCGCTGCATCCAGAATCTCCTCATACAGAAGCCCCTGATTCTTATTCACGCTGTAGCCCAGCGCTTCGTTGTAACGATGCTCCTCCATGAACTGGCGGGTAACCTTGAGCCGCTGGGCGGGCAAAGTCACATTGGTATACTGCTGCGCATACTGCCGCAGTACCGTAAAGCCGGCCACAAGCAGAATCAGTGCGGCAGCATACGGAAGGGCACGCAGCACCCCGTAACGGATCTGCAAAAACCGCAGAAGCGCGGGGGTGGTTTTCCCCGAGGACAGATACGCGGCGTGCTTTTTCTTCATGCCGCAGGCGGCACAAATGCCGTCCTGGCAGACCGCACCGCAGGAGCACAGCCACATGGAATCCTTTTCCATACGGGGAACGAATACGCACCGTTTGCCGAAACGGCGGCGCAGGAGGGCGAACTCCTTCTCGCTCATACGATTTTCCAGCATATCCTGCGGGGGCATGAGGGAGTAATCCTCCAGGGGGAACTCCTCCGTTTTGCCGGAGGCATAGGTAAGGGAGCCGATATAGGCCTCAATGCCGCAGATATCCTGATAGGGCAGGACGACGGTTTTGGAGCCAAGAGTGGTTTCGTTGGGCGCGCAGTAAATATTGGCAAAATTCAGAACGATATATCCGTTATCCGCGCCGATCACATTACCGTCCCGATCCAGATAGCGGGCGTAAATCACCATTCCCGCCACCGCCGCATCGCCCCGGTTCTGCATCCGCAGTTTCATCACTTTCTTCTGCAGTTTCAGATCCAGAAAGAACTCCGCATTGACAATATGTACGGGACAGGCCGCCAGATAGGGGCGGTTTTTGCTTTTCGCCAGGAACACACGGCCGGGATGCCGGTTCTTTTGTGCCGTTGTTTTCATGAACCGCTCCTTTCCATGTATACCAGCGGGATCTCATCGATGGGATGATCGGTGGGCAGGTAATTTTCAATCAGGCTGTCCTGGAAATGCCACCACTCGGAATTGATGTAAGTAAACCCGCACCGCACCATGATGTCCGTCATGTATTTTACATTCTTTTTCTGTGTGTCGGTCATGGTGGCCCAGCGGCTGGCTGCCTCGGTCAGGGTATGCATGGCCGTCGGCATATCCAATTCCACACCGTTTTTGTCCATCAGCGTCATGTCCACCGCCACGCCGCGGTCATGGATACCGCCCATGCCGATGGAAGGATCCGCCACCCATTTATGGACACGGATCACATCAAACCATCTCTGCTGTACGCTGGTGGGGCGGTACGCGTCGTAAATGACGATCTTGTATCCGTCCGCTTCGAACAGTTTGATGGCGTCCATCAGCTTCACCAGCGTATCCTCCTGCAGCATGCAGAGGTTGCGGTGATAGAAGGGCTCCCCGATAGAGGTGCCGTTGGTGGCCAGCTTCATTTTGATTTCCAGCTTATCGGTGTACAGGCGCACATCCACCAGTTTGGAGGTGGCGGGCACCATCTCGCTGTTTTTATTTCTGGCCATACCGGCTTCCTCGGGCAGAAAGGCGAAGTAATTGTCCCAGATGCCGCTGTAGGTATTGCCCGGCTCACAGTATCCGAGAAGAACGCCCTGCTTCTTCACCTGCAGAAAAGCGTTGTTGTAATAGGCCAACTCAATCTCCTCGCCCACGCCCAGATTCATGGCCACACGGCTGGAGCGGGTGGGGCTCACATAGACGTTCAGCATCCCATCGGACACGGTGGCCCGATGAAACACTTCCTCCGCGGTTTTGACCGTGGTGCCCGCAGATGTCTTATCCGAGGAAATGAGGGTAATATTGTCCGTTTCCGTCAGTGCGGCATCCTCTGCGTTCCCCTGCAGGGAACGGATGTCAAAATTCCGGAAACTGTGATTTTCGTAGTAGTATCCGCCGTTGGCGCGGGTAGCACACCCGCTCAGGGGCAGAAGCAAAGCGCCCAGCGCAAGGACAGCGGCGGCACGCCGGATCGGTTTCGACAAGATCATAACCTCCTTATCAGCCGTCGATAGAGGCGGCATCGGGTATCAGAAGCGGAATGTTCCGCTCGGCAATCTCAATAATCACCGCATCCGCCGGATACCGGGCCAGCAGATCGATGCGGTAAGGCATGGCGCGCTCGTAGCGCACATCCCGGAACGAGGCGGAAAAATAGGGAATCATGGCAGATCCGAAGGAGTCTCGGAACACAAGCAAACTGCCCTGCCCGCCTCCGCGGGTGGTGATCGTCATATCCATGGGAGAATTTCCGGCGGATGTATACACAAAAGCGGATGCAAAATCAAAATCCGGCATATAGTTGTCGTCCGTTTTTCCCGCTCCCGGATAGAGCATTCCATCCAGATCGCCGGGGAAATCCGACGTGTGAATAAGAGGATAGGATGCGTAATCCTCATGGGGGATCTCCAGCGCATCCAGAATGGTGTTGTACGCCGCCAGAGCTCCGGCGCCGTTCCAGTGAGTATCCCGCTTATGGTAACTCAGAGGATCGGCATCCGTCAGGCAGGGCCGCAGATCCGCCGTCAGGATTCCCCGCTCCGCCAAGGCTTCGTACAGAAGATCCATATTGGATACAGCGGCGGCGTTTTCGCGGACCGCCCGATAGGCGGCGGGCATGTACTCCCCATAAATGGTATTCTTGTTGGGAGCCACCGCCACGATCAGTTTCGCGCCGTAGCCGGCGGCCGTTTCGGCCATCTGAGAAAGCGAATCGGCAATGGCGTCGATCTCCTCCTCGGTCAGGAGGCTCTCCCCGCAGTAGTCGGCGGCGGTTGCGTTATAGAACAAAAACCCGTCCTCACCCACGATCACCTGATCGCTTCCCGTGTGGAAGACGTTTTCCATCACCGCGCTGTTCTGATTGATGAAAAACTGGCGGGCGGTGAAATGATCGGTGAGCCAGGCATCAAATTCATTGAAGAAATCGGTATTGAACTTGCCCTCCGCCGCAAAGGACGGAAAAGGTGCCAGATCCCGCCCCTCCGCATCCGCATCCACCGGGATAAGGAATGCACCCAGGCCAAGGACCAGGCACAGCGCGACAAACACGCTGCAATATAAAATCGGAAACAGTTTTTTCATTTCGTCCCTCAGAAGCGGAAATAGATAAACGGATTGAACGTAGTGGAAGAGAGTGAGATCACGCACACCGCAAACAGCAGCGCGCTGGCGGCATACCCCACGATCTCGGAGGTCCGGTTTCCCATACGCTCCCTCAGCCAGGGGATCACCGGCAAGGAGAAGATGGCCGCGATGGCCAGCATGGCCAAATCGTATCCCTCCACGCAGGAGGCAAAGGCGGATGTGATGGGGGCGGCGGTAAACATAGCCCCCAGATAGGCCACGGCGGCGGACAGAGATTCCGCGCGGAACAAAACAAATCCGAACAAAACGGCAAACAAGGTCACCGGCCGCCACAGAAGGGACAGCCACTTTTTGCTCTTGGGCTTAACAAAGTCCTCCAGAATGAGGAACGCGCCGTGCCACAATCCCCACAGAATAAAACTGAGACTGGCACCGTGCCACAGGCCGGTGGAAAAGAACACGATGGTCTTATTGAGCAGTTTCCGGGCACGTCCTTTCCGGTTGCCGCCCAGCGGAATGTACAGATATTCCTTAAACCAGGTGGAGAGGGAGATGTGCCACCGGCGCCAGAACTCCTGCACACTGCCGGATATGTACGGATAGCGGAAGTTCTCGGGAATCGCAAAGCCGAACATGGCACCGAGACCGATGGCCATATCGGAATAGGCGGAAAAATCGTGATAGATCTGCAAACAGTACGCCACCGCACCCAGCCAGGCCAGAGCCGTGCCGGGATGCTCGGCGCCGAAGGCGGTATCGGCAATCAGTCCGCAGGCATTGGCCAGAAGCAGCTTCTTGGCCAATCCCAGAACAAAGCGGCGAATACCCCGGGCGCATCCCTCCGCCGTCAGCGTCCGACACGCAATCTGCTGATCGATATCATGATATTTGACGATGGGGCCCGCAATCAGCTGCGGGAAAAACGAAATATACAGAAGAAGATCCACCACATTGGTCTGCACCCTGGCGTCTCCCCGGTACACATCCACCACATAGGAAAGAATCTGAAATGTATAGAAGGAGATACCGATGGGCAAGGCAATGGCGGGCACCGTCAGCGACATGCCGGGGATCAGATTCACCGTCTCTACAGCCAACGCCGCATACTTGAACACGCCCAGCATGAGAAGATTCAGAACCACGGACAAGCCGAGAATCCACTTGCTGTGGGTGCGGTCCACCAGACGCGCAAAGACGTAGTTCATGATGACGGAGAACAGAAGAAGAACCACATATACAGGCTCGCCGAAGGCGTAGAAAAACACGCTGACAGCGGCCAGAAGTCCGTTTTTAATACGCAGCGAGGGGGAGATCAGATACAAAAGAAATACGATGGGCAAAAACAAAAACAGAAAGGATGCGCTGGAAAATGTCATAACAAATCTCCGTAACGGCAAAAGCATCTAATACTTCAGAGTAAATTATACATAATACCGGCGCAAATGTCAATTCTTTACGGAAAACTTGACAGCATATCGGGTGCTTTTCAGACGGGAGATTTCGCCGCAACTTGACATCGGAGGCAAATTATATTACAATACAGAAAACAACCGCCTAAAGGAGATGGGACTATGAAGATCACCCGCATCACCGCCACCGAGGAGGAGATCCGCTTTACATTGGATGCTCCCGTCACCGGGGAAAAACTGCGCGTATCCATGTACTCCCCCGCCCTGGGGGAAGAAGTGGAGATCTGCTCCCTCTCCCTGAGTGTTTCCGGGGATTCTTTTTCCGTATCCCGCCGCATCGCCGGTCGGGACGGCATCGCCTTCTGCTATGTGACCGCGGACAAAAACGGCGAGGTCAGCGGCAAAAAATACGTGGAGGAGATCCTCCCCACCCGCTATGATTATCCCTTCCCCGAGCAGACGTCCAAAAAGGGACTGCAGGTCGTCCTGACGGAGGACGCGCTGGCGTTGGGCATCCGCCACGCCGCTTTGAGCGTGAATCTGGGAGATTTCATGATGGAGTATCCCGATGGAGGAAACACCATCTTCTACCGCTTTGAGGGGAAAGATTATTACATCCGCCGCCGGGCGGCAGAGTATACCGACAGATGCATAAAACCCCTCTCCGACGCGGGCGTAAGTGTGAATCTGATCCTGCTCAACAGCCAATGCTGGCTGACCCAGGTGGGCGAGGATTTCTGGGAGAAGATCCGCCATCCCGGCTACAACGACGAGGGCGCCATGTCCCTCTTTGATACCTTCCGGGAGGAAGGATGCGCCTATTATCGGGCATTCGTATCCTTCCTGGCCGACCGGTATACCCGGGAGGATGGCATGTACGGCAATATCACCGGCATGATCGTGGGCAACGAGGTCAACTCTCCCTGGATCTGGGCCAATGTGGGCGAGTGCGAGATGCACATCTTCGCGGAGATGTATACCTCCGCCTTGCGCGTGGCGTGGCAGTGCGCCTCCGTAATCTGGAAAAACATCCGCATCTATGTGTCGCTGGATCATCACTGGGCACGCCCCATGGAGGAGGAGCCCCGCCGGTTCTATCCCGGACGGGATCTGCTCGCGTCCGTGGTATCCTACGCGACCCGGGAGGGGGAGATTCCCTTCCACATCGCCTATCATCCCTACTCCGCCGATCCCGCCCGGGCAGATTTCTGGAATGAGGAGAATGTGACCGATTCCCTCGACACCCCCTATATTACCATGAAAAATCCGGAGGTTCTGCGGGACTTCCTGGCCCAATCGCCCCTGCTGTTGGATGGAGAATCCCGGCGGATTATCTTCTCCGAGGTGGGCTTCCACTCCGACTTCACCGAAGCGGGAGAGGCAATCCAAAAAGAGGCTCTGGTGCGGGCGTACGAAAAAGTGAATGAGATTCCCGAGATCGACGCTTTTATCTACTACTCCCACAAGGATAATCGGGACGAAGGCGGGCTGAATCTGGGGCTGTGGCGCCGCAAGCCGGATTCCGACGAGATGGCCGGACGAAAGCCGGCCTGGGACGCTTATCGAGAGATGGAGTAAAGGAAAGGAGCTGCTGTATCCAAATACATCAGCTCCTCTTTTTGCACCAGATATAAAGAAATCCCGTATTAAATAAAGAAATCTTTTAGCCCTTCTACAGAGAGCCGTTATTGACGAGCGGGAATAAAGCATCTATAATGAAATCGGATCGAGGGCCCGCGATACCTCTTCAAGGAGATAAGCATATGAAACTTCTTATCGGTGAAAAAATCCAACACTACAGAAAAAAGAACGACATGACCCAGGAAGACTTGGCAAACCAGATCGGTGTATCCCCGCAGGCAGTTTCCGGCTGGGAGCGAAATTGCGGTTACCCGGATATCACCCTTCTGCCCGGACTTTCTCATGCCCTCGGCATCACCATCGACGAACTGATGGGTAATGACGAAATGGGCGTACGGGCAGATATTGAAAAGTTTTACAAAACCCTCCGGGAACTGGACGCGCGGGAAAAACTGGCTCTTGCCACGGAATACTACCGTAAATACCCCAATGCACATGACATCGCCGACACCCTGATAACGGTCATCTCGGGCTGGGGCTTTGCCGAGACGCCAAAACACTTTGCTCTTATGCGGGAAGCGGCGGAGAGAATCATCGAACAGTGCACTGACAACAACATTCGTTTCCGCGCCATAGCCGCCATGAGCCGCTACGCCGATGACAGCGAAGCAGACCGCTGGCTGGCCATGAATCCCAAAAATTACGGATACACCCGCGGCGAAATCTATGAGGAACGGCTTTTGAACCAAGGAAAATATGAGGAAATGCGCCCTCAGATGCACAAAAACAACCTGAGCCTGATGCTCCATGTAATCGCAAGACCGGTCACCCATATGGGAAACCCGAATATTTCCATCGGACATAATGAATACCTGCGGAAGGTAATCCGCACCTTCGGCGAAAACGGCGAGATTCCGGACGGATGGATAGGCAAGTACGCCTTTATCACCATGCGAAACGCGGCAGCTCTGTTCGGCGCGGGCAAAATCGACGAAGGATTTGCCATGCTGGACGAGGCCATAGCCGCCTACAAAAAGACCTTTTCTCTGCCTGATGATGTGCCGCTTTCCTTGGGCGCCCCCGGATTTTTTGGGGATATCACAGTGACAAAGCATATGGTAGCCGGTTTATGCGATACCTTCTCCGTGGAGATGGATGAGGAAAGCTACTATATGCAGAACCCACACTATCTTTACAATCTGCTGACCATCCGCCGCGGCTGGGAATGGTTTAATTCCGTTCGCGAGGATCAGCGGTTTGTTCAGATCGTAGCGGAAGCCAAGGTCATGAGTGACACATGGGCTGAAACACGAAAGAAAACGGGGATAAAAGAATAAGCAACAGCAAAAAACGCCGGCACAATATACGTGCCGGCGTTTTTATTTTTCGTGCACCAGATCCGTTACCCATATATCGCTTACAGGGGAAAACCGGAACTCGACCCGCACGGTCGGGATATATTATCCCCCGATTTTCTCGTATCTGCCTACCTTGGCGTCGGGATGAATCTCGACGGTTTCGCTGTACTGGACCAAATCCACACAGCAATCCGCGCCAATAGCCACGATTCGGCCTACGACCAGCGGGGTGCTTACCCGCTCAATGGCGATGGTGTCGCCCTCGATGGATTCCGCCACATCCACACCGCCCATGCCGCGTCCAAGCATTTTGGCCAGAAGAGGCATACGGACAATCTTACCCACAGCCCCTTCGCTGTATATTTTGATGTCGCTGCCGCCGATACTGCCCACGCGGCTGGAGGCCCGCTCGATCCGGATCTCGATCCGCTCCGCGTTCAAAAGCCCCGCGCAGTCGATGCCGCCGGAGATTTTTACATCCTCCGCTTCCACGCTGCTGGCCTGCATATTTCCTGCCGCCCGCAGTGTGTGGCACCGGACGTTCCCGCCGCAGCGAAAAGATCCCGCCGCTTTGATCGTCTCCTCCGCCGTGCAGTCCTCGCCCACGTGGCACGAACCGCTGATGTGCACGTTCTTTGCGTGCAGCGAATGCTCCATCCGGGCAGAGCCGGACGCTTTCATATCCTCCTCGCACCAAACGCTGCCCTGCGCCGATGCGGAACCCGCCACGGAAAGTGCCGTACAGCGCACGTTTCCCTGGATTCTTCCGCTTCCGCTGATGGATATTTTCTCGTTATATTCCCCCGCGGGAATCACACCGCTTCCTGCCAGTTGCATACTTACTCCTGCCTTTCTTTTCCTTCCAATAATTCCTTGACGATGGCGGTAATATCTACCCGTTCACCGTTTTTTCGCATAAGAAAGATTTCCTTTACGTCACACCACCGAAAACTCTTTTCCCCGAATTCGGTATTAAGAAGAATCGCTTCATTCCGCCGCTCCTCGCCACAGAACTGCTTTGCCAGCTCATCCAACAATACATCTTCCTTCATTTTCTGGATCATCTCGATCCGTTCGCAGACCAGCTTTTCGGGGAAGAAGGTCTCCTGCCCTGTTATCGTGGATTTTTTGATAAACCACTCGTCAGGGATCAGCCCCTTTCGCTTCCATCGGTACAACGCGCCATAGGAAATCCCGTATCGCGCCAACAGATCCTTTTTGGAGATCAAGTGATCTTGATTCATGCCCCTCTCCTTCCGTAACATTGTTACGTCACAAATTGTAGCATAACATTGTTACGCTGTCAAGGGGTGCACCGAAATTTTTCAAAAAATTCCGCATCCGCCCCATCACACCATTGCCAAGGAGAAATTTGTCTGCTATAATACTGTCAGATCAACAAGGACGGTACGGTATGCATAATTTTTTCGTTGACGGATCCCGTCGGGCGGAGAACACGTTCCGCATCACGGACGGGGATTTCAATCACATAAAAAACGTTCTGCGGATGCGGGCGGGCGATTCCTTTATCGTCAGCTGTGAGGGGGTTCGGTATCTTTGCCGCCTGGCAGAATACGAATCCGACACCGCGGTGGCGGAGATTCTGGAGGAAAACTATGGGGACACATCCCTGCCCGTGAAGATCTATCTGTTCCAGGGCCTGCCCAAGGCGGACAAAATGGAGTGGATCATCCAGAAAACGGTGGAATTGGGCGTGGAGGGGATCTATCCCGTGGCCATGAGCCGCTGCATCGTAAAGCTGGACGACTCCAAAAAGAAGAGCAAGACCGCCCGGTGGCAGGCCATCGCGGAAAGCGCCGCCAAGCAGAGCAAGCGGAGCGCCATTCCCGTAGTACACGATGCCATCTCCTACAAGGATGCCATGACGCTGGCGGGGGAGATGGACTTGTTCCTTGTCCCCTACGAGAATAAAGACGGCATGGCCCCCACCGCCGCCGCGCTGAGTGAGATCCGGCCGGGCATGTCCGTCGGTATCCTCATCGGCCCGGAGGGCGGATTCTCCGAGGAAGAAATCGACGCGGCCATCCGTGAAGGCGGTCGGGCCATCTCCCTGGGCCGGCGGATTCTGCGGACGGAAACCGCCGCCATCACGGCAGTGGGCATGTGCATGCTCCACACGGAGATGCAACTGACGGAGGAGAACGCATGAAAGAACTGCCTTTGGCTTACCGGGAGCGGATGAAAGATCTGCTGGGCGAGGATTTTGCCGCCTACGAAGCCGCCCTGCGGGAGGAGCCTGTGAAAGCCTACCGGGTGAACACGGCGAAGATATCCGTCGCGGACTTTGAGAAACTGGGCGCTTTTGGCGGCGAGGTGATCCCCTACGTGCCCGGCGGATATTATCTGAATGAGAAGATCGGCAACCATCCCTACCACCACGCGGGAATGGTATACGTGCAGGAACCGGGGGCTATGGCACCGGCGGAGTGCATCGATGTGGATCGTGACTGGTGGATTCTGGACATGTGCGCCGCGCCGGGCGGAAAAAGCACCCAGTTGAAAAACAAGCTGGGCGAGGACGGGATCCTTGTGTCCAACGAGATCATTCCCTCCCGCTGCAAGATTCTGACCGGCAACATCGAGCGGTTGGGACTTCGGAACACCGTCACCACCTGCATGGATACGGCACGGCTGGCCAAGATCTTCCCCCACACCTTTGATCTGATTATGGTGGATGCCCCCTGCTCCGGTGAGGGCATGTTCCGCAAGGAGGAGATCGCCATCGATGAATGGACTCCCGAAAACGTGACTATGTGCGCCGCCCGGCAGACGGAAATACTGGAAAACGCCGCCCGCGCTCTGCGGGAGGGCGGATACATCATCTACGCTACCTGCACCTTCTCTCTCGAGGAAAACGAGATGACGCTGGACGCGTTCCTCGCCGCCCATCCGGAATTTGAGATTGTGCCCGTAAAGGAAGCGGTACAGGAACATACGGCAGACGGCATCGCCTTCGCGGGATGCCGATGCGAGAACATCCGCTACGCACGGCGGTTCTATCCCCACCCGGGACGGGGCGAGGGACAGTTTATGGCGGTGCTCCATCACACCGGCGAAGCCGCACCCCGGATCATCAAGCCTGCCAAGGCGGAGAAGCTCGATCCCGCTGTCACGGCGTTTCTGGACGACACCCTGCTCACCTACGAAAAGGATCACGTGCGGATGTATAACGGATCCCCCGTCTACTTCACCCCGGATCTGCCGATCGAGAAAGGCGTGGCCTTTGCCTGCGGTGTCACCATCGGGGAGTTGCGGAAGAATTACATCCAGCCCCACCATCAGTTCTTCATGGCCATGGGGCGTGATTTCCGCCGCAAGATCGAACTGACGGCGGACAGCGACGCGCTGGCCCGCTATCTGCATGGGGAGGAAATCGAAACCGACGCGGAAAACGGATGGGCCGTGGTCACGGTGGACGGATGCGCCGTAGGCGGCGCGAAAGTCTCCGGCGGCCGGGCAAAGAATCACTACCCGAAAGGGTTGCGGATGTAAATCCTGCACGAGGTGAAATCATGAAATTTACAGTTGACCACGATTATCATATTCACTCGGAACTGTCCGCCTGCTCCAAGGATCCGGCGCAGTCCACCGCCCACATTCTGCAGTATGCGATGGAAAACGGATACGGGCAGATCTGCCTGACCGATCATTTCTGGGACGAGACGGTGCCCGGTGCATCCCGCTGGTACACACCGCAGAACTATGAGCATGTGCGAAAAGCTCTTCCCCTGCCCCAGGCGGAGGGGGTCGAGTTCCTGTTCGGCGCAGAAACGGAAATGACGAAGGACAATATCCTGGGTATTTCCCCCGATCGGTACGATGCTTTTGATTTCATCATCGTGCCCATCAGCCACTTTCACATGGTGGGCTTCACCCTGTCCGAGGAAGATGCGTCCACCGTGGAGGGTCGGGCCAACCGATTCCTCACCAAGCTGGACGCGGTGCTTGCCATGCCCCTGCCCCATCACAAAATCGGCCTGGCACATCTGGCCAACGATACCATCGGCAATCGGGATCTTCCCACGTACTGCCAGGTACTGCGGCGGATCACGGGGGATCACCTTCACCACCTGTTTGAAAAGGCCGCCGCTTTGGGCATGGGAATTGAGTTGAACACCAGCTGTCTTGCGTTCCGAAGCGAAGAAGAAGCACATGCGGTAACCAATTTCTACGCAGTGGCCAAGGAGTGCGGATGCAAATTCTACATCGGCACCGATGCCCATCATCCCGCCCAGTTGGTGGGGCAAAAGGCTATCGCCCAATGCTTCGCCGACCGTCTGGGTTTGACGGAGGAAAACCGGTTTTATATTGGAAAATAAATGAAAAAAGGACACATCGCGCACGCGGTGTGTCCCATTTTTTATTATAGATTTTGAAAAGGGTGTGGGGAAAACTTTTGCAAAAGTTTTCCCCACGAAATCTTTTTCTTACTTGCAAGCCTCTTCTACTGCAACTGCACAAGCCACGGTCATACCAACCATGGGGTTGTTACCTGCGCCGATCAGACCCATCATTTCTACGTGGGCGGGAACGGAGGAGGAACCTGCGAACTGTGCGTCGGAGTGCATACGGCCCATGGTGTCGGTCATACCGTAGCTGGAGGGACCGGCTGCCATGTTATCGGGATGCAGAGTACGGCCGGTGCCGCCGCCGGAAGCAACGGAGAAGTAGCTTACGCCGTTCTCGGTGCACCACTTCTTATAAGTGCCGGCAACGGGATGCTGGAAGCGGGTGGGGTTGGTGGAGTTACCGGTGATGGAAACGCCAACGTGCTCCAGCTTCATGATAGCAACGCCTTCGGGTACGTTGTCCGCGCCGTAGCAGCGAACATCCGCACGGGGACCGTTGGAATAGGGAGTTTCCTTCACGATCTTCACTTCCTCAGCGTAGGGATCGAACTCGGTCTGTACGTAGGTAAAGCCGTTGATGCGGGCGATGATGAACGCAGCGTCCTTGCCCAGGCCGTTCAGGATAACGCGCAGGGGCTTGGTACGAACCTTGTTTGCGTTCAGAGCGATCTTGATCGCGCCCTCAGCGGCGGCGAAGGACTCGTGACCTGCCAGGAAGCAGAAGCACTCGGTCTCCTCGGAGAGGAGCATCTTGCCCAGATTACCGTGGCCCAGACCAACCTTGCGGTTCTCGGCAACGGAGCCGGGGATGCAGAATGCCTGCAGACCGATACCGATAGCGGCAGCGGCGTCGGCGGCCTTCTTGCAGCCGGACTTGATAGCGATGGCGGTACCGACGGTATACGCCCAAACAGCGTTCTCGAAGCAGATAGGCTGGGTCTCGCGAACGATCTTATCGCAGTCCACGCCTGCCTTCAGAGTGATCTCCTTGCACTCCTCGATGGAGGAAATACCGTACTCAGCCAGCACGGCGTTGATTTTGGGAGCGCGTCTTTCGTAGTTTTCAAACAATGCCATTGTATGTACCTCCTTACGCCTTTCTGGGATCGATGTACTTAACCGCATCGTCGAAGCGGCCGTACTTGCCCATTGCCTTGTTGTAAGCGGTGTTCGGATCGTCGCCCTTCTTGATGAAGTCGGTCATCTTGCCCAGAGAAACGAACTCGTAACCGATCACCTGATCGTCGGCATCCAGTGCCATACGGGTAACGTAACCCTCAGCCATCTCCAGATAACGAACGCCCTTTGCCTTGGTGCCGTACATGGTACCAACCTGGCTGCGGGAGCCCTTACCCAGATCCTCAAGACCTGCACCTACGCTCAGACCGTTCTCGGAGAAAGCGGACTGGGAGCGGCCGTATACGATCTGCAGAAACAATTCGCGCATAGCGGTATTGATCGCGTCGCAAACGAGGTCGGTGTTCAGCGCTTCCAGCACGGTCTTGCCGGGCAGAATCTCAGCGGCCATAGCGGCGGAGTGGGTCATACCGGAACATCCGATGGTCTCAACGAGAGCCTCCTGGATGATACCCTCTTTTACGTTCAGGGTCAGCTTGCACGCGCCCTGCTGGGGTGCGCACCAACCGATACCGTGGGTCAGGGCGGAAATATCCTTTACTTCCTTTGCCTTTACCCATTTGCCCTCTTCGGGGATCGGAGCGGGACCGTGATTGGGGCCCTGCTTCACACAGCACATTTCTTCTACTTCGCTGGTGTAAATGAGTTCGCTCATAGAAACTGTATACTCCTTCTGTAAATTAGAATCATAAAGCAGGCACTGACAGATTCCGCTAAAAAACGGAAAAATGCCCGTACACTGTTTATTATACAGCATTTCTATCAGTAAATCAAGAACGATTGCAAAAAAATATCATTTCGAGGAATACATTGGTAATATGTTATAAATTTTTGTGAAAAAGGAATCGAAATTTATGTAAGCAGTTGATTATTAAACCTACCTATGTTATAATGTATAAAATTTTGGTGAAAAGAGGGAGATATTTGCTGCGAAACGAAATCAAGTATTTGCTCACGTATGAAGAATATCTGATTTTGTCTGCCCGCATCCGTGCGGTTTTGCCGATGGATAAGCACGCATCTGACCCCAGCGGATATGTAATCAGCAGTTTGTATCTGGATGACCAGTACAACTCTTCATACTATGAAAAAATCGCCGGTACCGCCAACCGAAGCAAGTACCGACTCCGTGCGTATAACTTTGACGACTCGTACATTACCCTGGAGTGCAAAGAGAAGCACAAAAACATGATCCAAAAGGAATCTGTGCGCATCGACCGCGCCACCTACGACGGCGTGGCCCGGGGCGATTTCCGCCTGCTGGCCGACCGGAGTGAGCCTCTGGCAAAGAAGGTCTATGCCTTGCACAGAGAACGGGGACTGATGCCCCGGGTCATCGTCAACTACCGGCGGGAAGCCTATCTGCATCCCTTGTCCAACACCCGTATCACATTCGACTGCGAACTGAGTGCGGGCGTCAACACAGTCGATCTGTTCTCCCCCGATCTGATGACGCGCTTCATTTATCCCCGGGGCGAGGTCATTCTGGAGGTCAAGTACGACGAGTACCTGCCAGCCTACATAAGCAGTCTGCTGTCCTTCCAGCACAGCCCCGTGGCGGCCTCCAAATTCACCCTTTGCTGTGATGCGCTGATCGCATCCCACATGTACACCGTTTCCCATACACAATATATTTATTCAGGAGAGAAAGTACACCATGAAATCATTGATCAACGCCTTTAAAGACAGCCTGGCCGCCTCCGGCCTCCTGCTGGATCTGACTCCCCAGTACATTTTTGTATGCATCTCCATCGCTCTGCTCTGCGGTCTGGTGATCTACGCCGTATACCGCATCTTCTACCGCGGAAGCTGCTACAGCGAAAACTTCAATCTGCTGCTTCTCATGACCACCCTGATCACCACGTTCATCATCATGACCATCTCGGCCAACATCGTTTTGTCCCTGGGTATGGTCGGTTCTCTCAGTATCATCCGTTTCCGCTCCGCAGTGAAGGATCCTCTGGACGTGGGCTTCCTGTTCTGGTCTGTGGCCATCGGCATTACCTGCGGTGCCGGTCTCTATCAGATCGCCCTGCTCTGCACGGTGTTTATTGCCATCATCTACATTCTCTCCGTTCTGCTCCGCTTCGGCGCCAAGCGGTTTTTGCTCGTTGTGAAGTATGACGCCTCCGCCAAGGAAGCCGTTGCACAGGCTCTTGCCGGTGTTCGTCACACGCTGAAGAACAGCATTTCTTCCCAGTCCGGCTGTGAGCTGACCGTACAGATTCATGCCAAGAAGAAATCCCCCGCTCTCACTGAGCAGCTGACGGCAATCCAGGGTGTCACCTCCGCTATGCTCATCGAGTATACGGGTGACAACTGATCTTCTGCATCATGAAGAAACACCTGCTTCGCTTTTCCCTTTTGTGGGTGCTGTTTTTCTGTGTTTTCTTTCTGATGCTGGCGGCGTTCCGTGCATCGATTACGCCCGCTGTGCCGGATAACGAAATCCCGGACAATGAATGGTACCCCGCCCTTTCCTTTGCTACCACGCCCGGTTTCTATAACGAAAATGTAACGGTATTTCTGGACGGTGCAGAGAACTGCACGGTGTATTACTCCACCAACGGTGTGGTTCCCGAATCCCCCGAAATCAAGGGGGCTGTCCGCCGTTATTCCCCGGAAAAGGGAATCACGCTCCGGGCGTACGATAGCAAAATCAAATATTACAGCATCACCGCCCGCGCCTACTATCCCGATGGGACATGGGGCGAGGAGGTATGCAGCACCTACGTGGTAGGTGAAGGAGCGGATACCCGCTTCACCACTATGTCCGTGTTCATTACCTGCGATCCCGACAAGCTCTTCGGCTATGAGGAAGGTATTATGGTGCTGGGCAAGACACGTGACGATTGGTTGGCTGCCAATCCCGGCGTGGAACCGATCGCTATCTCCCCCGCGGGATACAATCTCCGCGGATGGGAATCCGAGCGAGAGGTCAACGTGGAATTCTTCGATCTGGAGGGAAACCAGGTCATCAACCAGTCGGCAGGCGTCCGTGTATCCGGTGCCTATTCCCGTGTTGTCGTGCTGAAATCCCTGAAACTCTTCGCCCGCAAGGATTACGAAGAAGTGAACTTCCGCTTTGACTATCCCTTCTATGGCGATCTGTATACCGAGGATGGCTCCGGCCGTCTCCGTCTGGACTTCAAGCGGGTGCTTCTGCGCAGCACCGGCAGCGATGTGTACATCGCCCAGATCCGGGACGAATTGAACCAGACCGCCGCCGCCATGGCCGGATTCCCGGTCACCCAGGCGGTACGTCCCTGCTCTGTATATCTGAACGGCGAATACTACGGCTGCATGTGGATGCACGACGTAATCTGCGATGACTACTTCATCGAGAACTACGGCGAGTATCCCGGCGTCATGGGCGTGGTATCCGGACCGGAGATGCAAAAGCCCGATGAGCGCTACGAAATCGACTCCATCGAGGAGGAGCAGTACATATACGACGACTACAACGAGATGTACAACAAGTACAAAATCGCCGATATGACGGACGATGCGGTCTATGCGGAGTTCTGCCGGGAAGTGGATGTGGAGAACTACCTGTTCTTCTACGCCATCAATATCTATCTGAACAACGCCGACTGGCCCTACAATAACCACAAAGCCTATCGCTACTATACGGCGGAGGGCGAGGAATACCGGCCCGGTACCGTTTTTGACGGCCGCTGGCGCTTCGTCGTCCACGATACCGATGGTACCTTCGGCGAAAACGGCAATCTGCTGAACCTGCACGTGCTCAGCAAGACCGCCGCCCGCCGGAGTGAATTGTTCCAGGCACTGATGCAGCGTCAGGAATGTGTGGATATGTTCATCGAATATCTGATGGAGGTTATGAACGGCGCGTTCTCCCAGGAGAATTACAGCCATCTGATCTCCACTATGCACGAAATGCGCAAGGCAGAGGCCACTCTGTACAACGCCACCAGCCGCTACGCCACCAACTCCATTGAGAACATCGAATTGAGACTGAAGGAGTTTTACCAGTTCGCCAAGAACCGGTCCAAGTCCCTGACCCGCATTGATCTGCCCATAGCTTTCGGCACCAGCCGGGACACCTACAACATACACATCTCCGCACCGGAGAATGCCTACATCATGACAGGCAACTGGAAGATCGACAAGGAATTCAACGGTCTGTATATCGTGGAATACGGTGAAGATTTCGAGATCTTTCCTCATGTGGGATATGAATTCTCTCACTGGATCGTCAACGGCGAGGAAATCGTACACGACCGCGTCCTGTCTCTGAATTTTGAGGATGCCATCGACGGAAAAATCACGGTAACCCCCGTGGTGGTCCGCCAGACGGAGAATCTTCACTTGACTCTTTATGAGTACTCCTCCTCCGGAGCGAACGATTACCTGGTGCTGTATAATCCCCACGACGTGGCCATCTCCACCGACGGTTATCAGCTAAGCGATTCCGAGAACAAGTTGGGCAAGTACACCCTGCCCTCCAAGACCATCGGTCCCGGCGAGTTTTTGACCGTATACGGTAAGAATTATGTGGGCAAGGAAGTGCTCCACCAGATGAGCCTGCCCTTCAACCTGAAGACCGGCGAAACCATCTATCTGTCCTACGAATACGAGATTCTGGAAGCGGTTACTTCCATTGATCTCCACGCGGGATATGTAGCACGTCGCAGTCTGGACGACGGCAAATTCTACGAAACCAAAAAAGACTAATCGAAAAGGACACCTCAGCCGCTCTCTCGAGCGGCTGAAATGGCCTTATGGGTGCCGCCTGCGCTGATCAGCGAGTCCAACAGCGGCACTGACGGTAACAATTATGAAGAAAAAACTGATTCGTTTTTCCTTTTTGTGGGTACTGTTTTTCTGTGTATTCTTTCTGATGCTGGCGGCGCTGCACATATCCGTTGCGCCCGATGCGGCAGAGGGAGAATTGCCGGATAACGAATTGTACCCCGCCATTTCCTTTGCCACCAAGGCGGGATTCTACACCGAGGATGTGTCCGTATTCCTGAATGGAGCGGAATATTGCGAAGTGTATTACTCCACCAACGGTGTGGTCCCCGAATCCCCTGAAAACAAGGGAACGATCCGCCGCTATTCCCCGGAAAAGGGAATCACGCTCCGGGCGTACGATAACAAAATCAAGTATTACAGCATCACCGCCCGGGCTTATTATCCCGACGGAAGTTGGGGTGAGGAGATATGCAGCACCTATGTGGTGGGAGAGGGTGCCGATTCCCGCTTCACCACCATGGCGGTGTTCATCACCTGCGATCCCGACAAGCTGTTCGGATACGAAGAAGGCATTCTGGTGCTGGGCAAGACCCGGGACGATTGGTTGGCCGCCAATCCCGGTGTATCCCCCATCGCCATTTCCCCCGCGGGATACAATCTCCGCGGATGGAAATCCGAGCGGCAGGTGAACGTGGAATTCTTCGACACGGAGGGCAATCAGCTTATCAATCAGAGTGTGGGTGTGCGCGTATCCGGTGCCTATTCCCGTGCTCAAAGGCTGAAATCCCTGAAGCTTTTCGCCCGCAAGGATTACGAAGAGGTCAACTTCCGCTTTGATTATCCCTTCTACGGGGATCTGTACACCCTGGACGGCACCGGTCGTCTCCGCCTGGATTTCAAGCGGGTACTGCTGCGCAGCACCGGTAACGATCTGGGCGGTGCCCAGATCAAGGATGAGTTGAATCAAACCGCCGCCGCTATGGCGGGATTTGCCATGTCCCAAGCGGTACGTCCCTGCTCTGTGTATCTGAACGGAGATTACTACGGCAGTATGTGGATGCATGATATCGTATCCGACGATTTCTTCATTGAGAATTACGGCGAATATCCCGGCATCATGGGCATCGTTTCCGGCCCGGAGATGAGCAAGCCCGACACCCGTTACGAGATCGACTCCATGGAAGAAGACCAGTTCATGTACGACGACTGGAACAACATGTACAACAAGTACAAAGTGGCCGACATGACAGACGATGCGGTGTATGAGGAGTTTCTCCAAGTCTTCGACGTGGACGATTATCTCTTCTACTACGCCATCAATACCTATCTGAACAACAACGACTGGCCCTACAACAATCACAAGGCCTATCGCTACTACGCCGCCGAGGGCGAGGAATACCAGCCCGGCACCATCTTTGACGGACGCTGGCGCTTCATTATGCACGATCTGGACAATGTCCGCGGCTACAACGGCAATCTGCTGAACAACGATCTGCTCAGCAAATACGCTGATCGCCGGAGTGAATTGTTCCAGGCGCTGATGAAGCGGCAGGAGTGCGTGGATATCTTCATCCAGTACATGATCGAATTGATGAACGGCGCCTTCTCCTATGAGAATTACAGCGCACTCATCGACGAGATGCACGAATCCCGCAAGGCAGAGGCAGCCCTGGCCAACGCCACCAGCAGCTACGGCCGCTATACCACCATCGAGAACATCGAAAGAGTGCTGGACAATCTGAAAGACTTTGCCCTGAATCGCCCGAAATATCTGGTCCGGAGTGAGCTTCGTCCCGCCTTCAAGACCAGCGGCAAAACCTATACCATATCCATCTCCGCACCGGAGAATGCCTACATCATGGCGGGCCACTGGAAAATCGATAAGGAATTCAACGGCCAGTATATCGTGGAATACGGTGAGGAGTACGAGATATTCCCCCATGTGGGATACGAATTCACCCACTGGATCGTAAACGGCGAAACCATCGTGTACGATCGGGTACTTTCCCTGGATTTCGAGGACACCGTGGACAATCACATTTCCGTGACGCCCGTGGTGGTACGCAAGACGGAGGATCTCCACCTGACGGTGTATGAATACTCCGCCTCCGGCTCCCAGGATTATATCACGCTGTACAATCCCTACGCTACCCCCCTCTCCACCGGCGGCTATCAGCTCAGCGATTCCGAGAACAAGCTGGGTGCCTATACCCTGCCGAACAAGGTGGTGCAGCCCGGTGAGACGGTCACGATCTACTGTAAGGATTATGTAGGCAAGGAAGCGCTCCACCAGATGGGTGCGTCCTTCAACCTTAGAACCGGCGAGACCCTGTATCTCTCCTACGAATACGAGATTCTGGAGGAAATCTCCATCATCGATCTCCACAGCGGCTACATCTGCCGACGCAGTCTGATTGACAACAAATTCTACGAGAAAAAACCGGACTAAACAAAAAACCACGGGGCTGTTGCATGGCAACAGCCCCGTTGTTTTATGGATTCTCCGATTCGTTTTCCGGCGGTATAAACTCCAGCACATCCTCAATTCTGCACTGAAACACAGTACAAATCCTCGCAAGCACGTCTGTGTCCAACCGGGTAATCTTATTTTTGCAGTAATTGTTGATCTGCGTGCGCTGCATTTCCGCTTTGTGACTCAGTTTATTCTTGCTGATGCCTGACTTTTTGATAAGCTCATCCAGTTTGATTCTGATCGTTCCGTATTCACTCATATTTCTTTACCTGCATTCCGTATTGACAAATCTATTATAAACAAGTTATAATAGATTTGTAAGATGTAAGATATCCACTGTAACTTCTCACACACATAAAACAAATGGCAGGTAGATTATGGATACACAGATTGGAATTATCAAGGAAATAGACCAACTTGGGCGACTCGTTATACCAAAAGAAATGCGCAAACGGTTTCATCTAGATAAGGAGGTGGAATTTCTGTTAACCACCGAGGGAATCCTTCTCCGAAATCCCAACCACAAGCAGCTACAAGCCGCTGAAGCAGATCGGGCACAGGAATCCTAACCACCGCCCGCCGTATTTCAACAAAAAAACAACGGGGCTGTTGCATGGCAACAGCCCCGTTGTTTTATGGATTCTCCGATTCGTTTTCCGGCGGTTTCTGCAGTATGCGTCATAACCCAGAGCATTTCAGATAGCCATGACACATATCTGGGATTATTCCGTTACTTCTTCCAAGCCCACATTCAGAAGATTGTTATACTCCTCTTCGATCTGGTTCAGAACGACTTTTCCGGCTCTGGTAAAGGGTGTAACGGACGGAACTTTACCGGAACGAATGCTGCTGTCTGCAATGTTCAGAAGTCCGTTCCAGTTACAAACAAATGCAACGTCAAACGTCTTGGTGGAGAAGATAATATCCAGCATATCCTGGCTATCGGAATCCTGAGCATAACGGCGCTTCAGCATCTGATCGTAGAATGCAGGACGAATTGTTTCGCGACCTTCGTAGGAAAGATACTCCAGCATATAGCCGATCATAGTGGTATCGACCTTGGTGTTGGGGATACCGCCAAGAGGCGTTTCAATATCTACTGTGTGGTAATATGTAGTCTGCTCCGAGGACCACTTCGGCAGCGGAAGCATACCGAAATCGTCTTCCATATCAGCAACCTCAGCTACTGCATCAGCGGCGGTCAAAGTAAACAGATGCTTACCTGCACTGAATTTGCCGCGACCGTATGCATATTTGTTGGAATAGGCTCCGATGTCCGTATAGTCATGTACGCTGAATGTAACACCGTCTTCTACCATCAACCCTGCGATGGCTTCCATCTTTGTAGCGGCTTCGGAATTCTGCAGCCAGGTATACGTGATCTCACCCTGGGGAGAAACTGTGCAGTAGCGCTCACCCGCGGCCACCATCATATAGTTGAACAGATACTCTTCCCAGAAGAAGCCGATGATATCGTCCTCATCCAGAGCACCGTTACCATCCACATCGTCTTTCACGTCGCGGCACATTTGAGCAAAATTATCAAAGGTCCACTCGTTGTTTCTTACCATCTCGTAAGGAGATGCCAAATGCTTATTTTCAGCAAGAGTCTTGTTGAAGAACAGCATACGGGTATTCTGATCATCACGGGAAATGATATCACCGGCAGTATAGAACACACGGTTAGCAATAGCCAGATCACGAATTGCGTTCTGATCCCACCACTCGTTGTTCAGATCGATCGTCGGGCATTCTCTCATATCCAAAAACTGACCGGCCTTGGAAGCAGCGTAAGCAAATCTCCAGTTCAAGAAGAAGAAATCCGCCTCATCCAGACCGCCTGCAACCAGTCCGGACAGATCATTCACACCGTTGCCCGAGGTTTCCGTATACTGAATGTTGAAATTGTATTTATTGATACAATCCTGTACACGTTTGTACACAGCGGCTTCCATAGGATCCGAGGAGTCAGCCTCAATCCAGATGTCGTCCGTAGCATAGTAACCGTAGGCGTAATCTTTGCTCAAGCCATAAATACGCAGGGCAGCACCGTCAAAATCCGTAACGTCCAGAACCAACCCCTGTTCTTCCGGAGGAGTCGTATCTTCCGGGTTGGTATCGGAGTCACTGCCGGGGACATCCGGTGTGTCGGGCATGTCCGGATTACAAGCACAGAACACGGGGACCAGCATAAGCATCACCAGAAGCCCTGCTAAAATTCTCTTCGCAGTCATTGCAATCTTTCTCCTTTAATTTTTTTAGGATATCACACGACACCAGTGCAGCACAGTCAGCAAATCATTTCTATACACGATTCAATGGATTTACAGGCAAAACAACGAAAACACTCACCATGGCGTCAAGTCCTGCAGAAATGGCTGACCGATTTTTTCATGTATATCGCTAATGATATCTCTAATATGTTGATTATATCACACAAATTATCCGCAGTCCATTGCGCTTTTCACACTATTCGTTGATATTATCACAGTGATTTACGCTGAATATAACCATCGGTAGTCGTGCGCAAATACGGTCTCCTGTTTTTCGTCCATTCATTTTGATGTACTCATTTGACAACGAATGAATCCCGTGGTAGGATATAAAGGAGTCCCTGCCAATCATTCCTTGGCAAACCGGGTAAAGATCTCCAGTGCCCCGCCGCCCACAAGAGTGGCAATCACTGCCACCCACACCATGGCAGATCCGTGATCCTTCACGATGCTGACAAAGCAGATGTACGCCACCAGCATGGCGGCCACGCCCCAGAAGGTTCCCCGCAATTCCCGTGCGGCACGGGTGTTTCTTTGTCCTTTTTTCATGATGCAATCCCCCATTTCATTGATACATTCTATGCGGACAGGCCGGGAAGTATGTCCCTCGCCCTTTTCCTGGTATCAGTATACCCTTTTATGTGTCCAATAAACGGGACTCAATCCACAAAAAACAATCCTTTGGGAGAAATTATGCCGAAAAACGAACGTCAAAAAGCGAAGTTGCTCTACCTGGCTCGTCTGCTGCACGAGCGCACCGACGAGGATCACGCGTTGTCCATGGCGGACATCCTGCGGATTCTGGGGGAGGAATACGGGATCCCGGCCGAGCGGAAAAGTATCTACAGCGATCTTGCCACCCTGCGGGAATGGGGGATGGATATCGAGATGACCGCCGGACGCTGTCCCGGATACTATGTAGCATCCAGGACACTGGAGCTGACAGAGCTGAAGCTGCTGGTGGACGCGGTGCAGTCCTCCAAATTCATCACCCACAAAAAAAGCGCGGAGCTGATCCGCAAGCTGGAGGGGTTGACCAGCACCCACGAGGCACGAAAGTTGTCTCGCCAGGTATTTGTGGCGGGCCGCGTGAAGACCATGAACGAGAGCATCTATTACACGGTGGATCATCTGCACCGGGCCATGCAGGAAAACCGCACCATCACCTTCCAGTACTTTTCCTGGAACATGAAAAAGGAAAAGGTTCTGCGCCACGGCGGAAAGATATATCACGTCAGCCCCTGGGCACTGACGTGGGAGGATGAGAATTATTATCTGCTCGCCTACGACGGGGAGGCGGATTCCGTCAAGTATTTTCGCGTGGACAAGATCCTGCACATCACCCTCACCGATCAGCCCCGGCTGGGCGGGGAGCATTTTTCCGATTTTGATACCGCTGAATTTTCCAAGAAGGTATTCGGCATGTACGGCGGGCAGGAGCAGCTGGTGGTCCTGCGGTGCCGCGCCGATCTGGCCGGCGCGATTCTGGATCAGTTCGGCACGGATGTGCGGATACAGGCCGGGGAGGACTGTTTCACCGTGGCGGTGCGGGTCATCGTCAGTCCCCAATTTCTCGGATGGATCGCCGCCTTCGGCGATGGGATCGTAATCGAATCCCCCACGGATGTGCGGGAGAAGATGCAAAATCTGCTGAAGCGCGCCGCCGCAGCGTATGGAGAATGAGGAGAGAAGACGATGTGGAACTTTTTCGGGGAAGTTCCCCACACCCCTCAAAAACTTTGATAAATGTAAGCACAGAATGAACGTCATCCTGTGCTTTTTCGTTCAGATATTGACCACCGCGTCCAGGCACAGTGTGAGCGCATACGCCAAGGAATCGCCTCCCCAGTTCCGGGCATCGTATTTCTCCACATCCGCCAGAGTGTCCGCCGTGAACAAGATGGATCCCCACACGGCACCACGCATCGCGGCGCAAGCGGCCAGGGCGGCACATTCCATTTCCACCACCTCACATCCTTCCTGCTTTCGGTAAACCACTTTCTCTTTGGTTTCACGGAAGAATCCGTCCGTGGACCAGGTAATTACCTCCCGATAGGCTAATCCGTGTTCGGTGATGGTTTGCGCAATGGCGCGCAGTGCATCCGGATGCACATCCGCAAAGCGAGACGGCGGCATGTAGTGATAGGATGTGCCCTCATCCCGCAGTGCCTTATACGGCACGAGGAATGTGTTCTCGGGGAAATCCACAAGGGCACCGCAGGAGCCGCCGGAGATGATTTCTCTGACACCGTACCCGATCAGCCAATCGAGGATCTGTGCCGCCGGCGCAGCGCCTACCGGGGCCTGGCACAGGCACACATCCTCTCCTTTATGACGGATTACATAGATGGGATAACGTTTTGTTATAGAAACAAGTTCCTCCGCCTGTGTCGCCCCATGCTCTTTCGCATATTGATCGATATGATCGCCCAAAAAGGCAAACACCGCTTTCCGTGGCAGATGCAAATCCAATCCCTCATGGGTGGGTGTAATCACCGCCGACGGATCGGTGTCAAATTCCAAAATAGGAATGTCATTTTTCAATATCATATTTCATTCTCCTTTCCATTCCAAATATCCGCTGGTAAACGGCAAGTGATCGTATTTTTTGGTGCCGGTGTGGGTAAATCCATGGGCAATATACCAATTTTTCAGCACCGTGCTTTCCTCAATAATACCAATCCGGATCTTTGTACTGCCCAGGGAGCGCACGGTTTCTTTGGCAAAATCCAGCATCCTTTTTCCATATCCGCCATGGCGGTACACAGGCAGAACAGCAAGGTTGTGCAATTCGTAGACACCGTCATTCTCCTGAGAAAGCGACATATAGCCGATAATTCTGCCATTCAAGTACAGTCCGAACATATGCCATCCCCAACTCATTTGGGTTTCAAGAAAGCAAATCGGCATAAAACTCGTATGCTTGGGGCAGTTTTCTTTTGTCAGACCGAACTCCTCGGCGACGGTTTTAAAACTCTCGTGGATGACAGCGAGGCACGCGGGAAGATCACTGCGCTGGACGGGAAGGATAGATGGATTCATATCTTTATTCCTTTCTTGTGATAGTTGATAAAATAAAAACGGTGCCAATCGAAAATCTCTTCGACTTGCACCGCAATATCCGTTTATTCGATAATCTGCACGTTATATCGAAAATTGGGTACGACAACACAAGCCCGACGAAACTGCTTCGCCGCGCCAGGTAGTATTATTATTCATGGCCAGAATGAATGTAAGCACCACCATTGCCGTAGTCCTTTCCAGAATATTGGAGTGATTATAACACAAGAAGCAGGACATGTCAAGTCCTGCTTCATATGTTTAATATGTACTTTATCCTTTTACGCTTTCCAGGAAAGCAACAACATCCTTCCGGTGATATACGACAAACCGATGCTCCGCCCCATCCTTCGTGTATACGGATATCTCGGTCAGGAGTCCCCTCGTCTGTGCGTTCAGAATATCCTTGTATTCGATTCTGGTTTCTCCCGTTTGGATGTTCAACGCATGGGAGCGGAAAGTCATGCCCCGGTCGTCAAAAGCGAGTTTTCCTCCAACCGCTTCCAATCCTCTGTAGTAATTCGCGGGAATGGTTTGACCGCGATAGTCTTTCTTCCCTGTTTCGTCGGGAACAGGCTCTGCTTCTATCGCGGCGGCTTCATCCGATTCCGCGGCAGCGGGCACTTCCCCGGCGGATTCCTCAGCGGGGGTTTCTGCGGCAGATGCATCTTCCGCATGCAGTTCTTCCGCCGTTTCCTCAGCGGGCGTTTCATTCACCATCTGCGGGATGCCGGCTTCCATGGAGACAGGTTCCGCCGGGGGCATCTTGATCAATTTATGGGCGGCAATGGATCCGCTGATCAAATAAAACATGACAAATGCGTGGAATACGTAATCGATGATCAGAGACGCATCAAATCCAAAAAGCACGGTCCACAAAACCAATCCCAGACAATCCATGCCGAAGCACACGGTGGCGGCGTCCAGCCACTCACGATGCCGCTTGGTCATAGCCCAGAACAGGAAATACAGACCCGTGATCACCAAAGCAATCACGCCGGCAATGATCAGATATACCGCGGATCCCAGTTCCTCGAAGAAAGCGCGACCGAAAATCGACACAAAATACGGAACGGATGCAGAGAACAAAAAATAGGAATCCGAGCCAACCAAGGCAAGGATCACATTTACCAAAGTAAACGCCGCCACCGCCAGCAGATTGGAACGGGATTTCACATAGGTTACCTCATAAGCCCCGCGGCTTCCTGTTTGCGGTGCTTGCACGCGCTGATTCTGTAATGCCATAAATACCTCCAAATGCTGTTATTGACAAAATTCACTCGCTAAAGCCATTATAACATACATGTTTTATCCTGTCAATACGGATCAATTCTCCCCGCCTCCCTTGACACAGCCGCCGCAAACGGGTATACTGATTCCAATGAATCCATCCGGGAGGTGTCTATGACCCGCTACATTGCCTTCTGCCGCATTATGGAACTGGGCAGCTTTACCCGCGCCGCCGAATCCCTGGGCTACACCCAGGCGGCCATCAGCCAGATGATCCGCTCGCTGGAAAACGAGTTTTCCATGACGCTTCTGGTGCGCACCCGTTCCGGTGTCAAACTGACCCCGGAGGGGAAGAAACTGTATCCGATGATCCGCAAGATCGTGTCCGATCAGCGGGAGCTGACCGATCGGGTGCGGGAGATCAACGGCCTGGAGTCGGGAGAAATCCGCATCGGCACCTTCCCCAGCATGTCCCAGCGGGTACTGACCCGTCTGATGCGCGATTTCAGTTTGCTCTATCCCAAGGCGCGGTTCGTGCTCCAGATGGGCGACAACTCCACCCTGCCGGAATGGATCAAGGCAGGTATCATCGATTTCGCCTTCATTTATCCCGAAGTGGCCGCCAACCTGTCCCAGATCACCTTATTCCGGGATTCCTTTGCAGCCGCGGTGCCCGAGGCGCATCCGCTGGCGCGCTATGAAGTCATTCCGCTCGCAGAATTTTCCGACGTGCCGCTGATTCTGGTGGAAGAAGGAAGCATCAATACAGTTCTGAACGCGCTGACACCCCGGGGTATCACCCCACCCATTCCCTACCGCATCCACGACGACTATACAATTCTGTCCATGATCGAGCAGGGGCTGGGGGTCAGCATACTGCCCGACATGATTCTGGATCGCAGTATGTACCGCGTGTGCCGCATTCCCACCGATCCGCCCATCAAGCGCACCATATCCCTGGCGTACAGCGATCAGGCCATGCTGCCCGTGGCCACCAAACATTTTATCCGATTCCTTTTGGAAAAACTGCCGGAATATATGCAGGAGGATTACACGGAAATTCTGTACACCCCCGAGGAAATCAAGGCGTTTACGGATCCATAAAACAAGAAGGAGTCCTGCGGACTCCTTCTTGTTTTATCCATATTTTTACGCGAGCAATGCCCGGTCGTTGGCAAATTCCGTGCCGCTGGCTTTAGCGAAGGTTTCCAGCAAGGCATCTACGGTCAGCGCCTTTTTCTCCTCACCGCTCACATCCAGAATGATGCGCCCCGCATTCATCATGATGAGCCGATTGCCGTGGGCAATGGCATCCTTCATGTTGTGGGTGACCATCAGCGCCGTCAGTTTGCCTTCCTCGATGAACTTATCGGACAAGGCCAGAACGTTGGCGGCGGTTTTCGGATCCAGCGCCGCGGTATGCTCGTCCAGGAGCAGCAGCTTCGGATGATTCATCGTGGCCATCAGCAAGGTCAGCGCCTGTCTCTGGCCGCCGGACAGCAGCCCCACCTTGGTGGACAGCCGATCCTCCAGCCCCAGATCCAGACTTTTCAGCATCTCCCGGTAGGCCACCCTTTCCTTCTGGGTGATGGCCCAGCTCAGGCCGTGCCGCTTTCCGCGGCGGGCGGCAATGGCCAGATTTTCCTCGATCCACATATCCGCCGCGGTACCCGTCATGGGATCCTGGAACACGCGGCCGATGAGGCGGGCCCGCTTGTACTCGGGCAGGGCAGTGATATCTTCTTCATCCAACCGGATCGTGCCGGAATCCACGGGATAGGTGCCGGCCACAATGTTGAGCATGGTGGATTTGCCGGCGCCGTTACCACCGATGACGGTCACGAAATCGCCATCGTTCAGCGTGAGGGACACCCCATCCAGCGCCACCTTGGCGTTGACAGTTCCGGCGTTAAAGGTTTTACGAATCTCATTGAGCTGAAGCATGTTGTTCCTCCTTTGCCGCCGGTGTTTTCTTTTTCAGATATTTGCCCTTCAGGTGGGGGAATGCCAGGAAGATCGCCACCGTGACGGCGGAAAACAACTTCAGATCCATGGAATTCAGTCCCAGCCAGAGAACGAAGGCAAGAACCGCGTAGTACACCACCGCGCCGAACAC
The DNA here is from genome assembly GCA_045539595.1 of Eubacteriales bacterium. Classification (GTDB taxonomy): domain Bacteria; phylum Bacillota; class Clostridia; order Oscillospirales; family CAG-272; genus SIG701. The sequence continues at coordinate 35,712 of JAZQFQ010000029.1, forward strand.
AGTAGCGCCCAGGCGAAGGGCGAAATTGGAGACACGTCCGAGCACCACCTCGCCGATGATGACAGCGGCCAGGCCGATGACGATGGCGCCGCGGCCCATATTGATGTCGGAGTTGCCCTGATACTGAGCCAAGATGCCGCCGGCCAGTCCCACAAATCCGTTGGAAATCACCAGGCCGAGGACCTTGGTGTAGTTGGTGTTGATGCCCTGGGCGCGGGCCATCCGCTCGTTGCTGCCGGTGGCGCGGATCGTGGCGCCGAGGGATGTGCCGAAGAACCAGTACAGGATCCCCACCGTGGCCAGCACCGCGATGCCTGCCACGATGAGGGCGCGGCCAATGGACGCGCTGGTCAGAAGCAGATCAAACTGGGTACGGCTGATGGTCACGTTGGACTTGCCGTGCATGATGTGCATATTGATGGAGTACAGCGCCAGCTGGGTAAGAATACCCGAAAGAATCCCCGGGATACCGAACACGGTATGAAGAAGGCCTGTGATCAGTCCCGCCGCCATGCCTGCGATCAACGCAAACACCAGCGCCAGCAGGGGATTCATACCGGAGGCGACCAGCACGGCGGCAACGGCGCCGCCGGTGCAAAAGCTGCCGTCCACGGTCAGATCGGCGAAATCCAGAATCTTATAAGAGATGTACACGCCGATGGCCATAACACCCCAGATCAGTCCCTGCGCCGCGGCGCCGGGAAGCGAATTCAATAAAGCAATAATATTCATATCTTACTTCTTCAGCGAATCCGGAATGGTGATGCCCATCTCGGCTGCATTTTCAGCATTGATGATCAGGTTCAGGCTGGCGGCGTCGAAGTGGAAGATCGGAATATCGCCCGGGTTTTTGCCGTTTACGAGAATTTCGTAAGCCATCTCACCGGCGCGGCGGCCGATCTCATAGTAGCTGATGGAGTAGGTAGCCAGGAAGCCTGCCTTGCACATACCTTCCTCACCGCAGATGACAGGCTTCTTCGCGGGAGTGGTGATATTGGACATGGCGGACACATTGGCGGCGATCAGATTGTCGGTGGGCTCATAGAAGCCATCCACCTCGGTGCACGCCTTGGTAACCACGGCCTGGATCTCGTTGGAATCGGCCACGGTGTACAGTTTCACGGTGTAGCCGGCTGCCTCAAAGGCCGCCTTGGCCTCATCGGCCTGGATCTGGGAGTTCTCCTCACCGGAGCAGTATACGATACCCACGGTCTTTACCGCCGGGCACAGCGTCTTCATCAATTCCACCTGCACGGAAACAGGGTTGCCGTCGGACACGCCGGTCACATTGGCACCGGGCTTCTCGTCGGATGCAACTATGCCGGAGGAAACGTAATCCGTTACGGATGTGCCCACTACGGGGATGTTATCGGTGGCTTCGCGGGCAGCCTTCACGGCGTTGGTGGCATTGCCCATGATCAGATCCACATCGGCGGCCACAAAGTTGCTGACGATGGTGGTGCAGTTGGTCAACTCACCCTGCGCCACCTTCAGATCAAAGGAAACCTTCTCGCCCAGTTTTTCTGTCAGATAATCCTGGAAGCCCTTGGTAGCGGCGTCCAGCGCATCGTGCTCCGCCAACTGGCAGATACCGATGTTGTAATCCGCGGTGGAGGTATTGCAGGAAGTCAGTGCCGCACCGGCGGTGGCGATCATCAGCCCGGCAAGGGCGGCAGAAAGAATTCGTTTGATGTTCATAATCGTTCTCCTTATGTGAAAGAATCGTATTCGTATTTTCCCCCAAGTGCCGCAAATAACACTTGGAATTAAAGTAATACCAGTATACTACCGATCGACACATTAGTCAAGCAATTGTTATTTATGCATGCATAAGAAAATGTTATTCATCAAAGGATCCCCTCTCGCTGCAGGATCGGCAAAAGCCCGAAAAAAGAAAACAATCCGTTGACAGAAGGGCGGCAGTTGTGATATAATAATCTGTACGGTGGGATATCGCCAAGTCGGTCAAGGCACAGGACTTTGACTCCTGCATCGCTGGTTCGAGTCCAGCTATCCCAGCCATAAAAAGGGAGAACACGGATGTGTTCTCCCTTTTTATCGTTTGCATATCCGACGAAGAACCACTCCGATGCCCCGCATCGGATAAGGTTTTCGCGTGGGTAAATAAGCGCATCCGCCGTACATAGGCGAAAACCATGGTTCTGAGTCCAGCGGTAATGCGCAACGGTTGAAATGTTTACAAAGTTGTGGTATAATGATATTAGAAGGGCGGTGACTCTATGATTTACGGAACAATCATACAAAAAGGAGAAAAATATTACACCTTTCTCAAAAAGCTTTTTGAGTCAATCGATAATATTCAGTTGAATTACAAATGGCTAATTTCTCATCCGGAGTGCTACCCATTTGATAAGGATATTCAAAAAACATTAGAACAAGAATATTGTATATTGACAGGAAAAGAGTTGACCGATTTGATCAACAAAGAAGATTTTCAATGGATATGGGGAACTTTTTCGGCATTTGATCCATCAACATCTGACAAAGATATATTAGAATACAAGCTTCCCGAAAACGATATGTACCCTGGATTTTGGAAAAACCCACTCACAATACAACACCCTTTAGCCAAAATGGAAATCGTTGCATTCGATTCATCATATACCTTGATCTTCACAAAAGATTTTACTTTACCTGAAAGATTCAAGGAATTTTATCCTTTGGCAGAGGATTTGGAGTTGGTTAATCGCTCTTTATAATACATAGGCCTCGTTGCAAGCATGGCGCCCTGCCCCGGAAGATAGCGGCCAAGCACCCACATCATCGCGGTAGGGGTCGGCGCCTCGACGACCCGAAAAAAGCCGCACAAACGGGCTGTCGTGGGCGCCAGCCCCTACCAATGCTATACAGCCAAATCAGTTCTGAGTCCAGCGGCGTAAATTTATCGATGCAAGCGAGCCGGCGGGTGTGGTATAATAAATGGAAAGGCGCCGGTGCAAATTTCCACAAAGCAAACACGCTCACCGCAAAGGAGTATGCTTATGATATTAAGAATAGAATCCGTATATGGTGATGTACTGCTTCACGGGCAGACATTGGGTGAATCGGAGCTGCGCCAAAAAATGAAGGAATTACTGAATACTGTCAGCGAAAAAGAGTTCCCTTCCGCTTTCGGTATGCATTATGGTTATGAAGTGCTTCCTTTTGATCCCCACATGAAAGCCCACTACGTAATGGATTTAGATACACACTATGTTTATAAGCCGGAATACGGATTCCAGCATTTTTGAAAACCGCCATACGGCCCCCGCCGTATGGCTTTCTTTTTCCCATTCCCTTGCATCCGGGGAGAGTTTATGGTATAGTAAACACATAAGACGAACACCCTCGAAAGGATTCCCGCCATGAAAACGAAACTGACGAAAAAATTCTGGGTGGCCCTCACCCTTTTCAGCCTGATCGGGCAGATCGCCTGGGTGGTGGAGAACATGTACCTGAACGTATTCATGTACAAGATGTTCCACGCCTCAGCCGGGGATATTTCCACCATGGTGGCCGCCAGCGC
>JAZQFQ010000030.1:0-13824 GCA_045539595.1 Eubacteriales bacterium
AAAAAATGAAAAGAGGATTATCACAATGAAAAGAATTCTTGCAATCGTACTCGCTGCTCTCATGATGCTGTCTGTTGTTGCCTGCACCAAGCAGGATGAGAAGGTTACCCCCTATGAGGGCACTCTGGAAGAGTTGGTTAACTCTATCTACGAGATTCATATGCCCGAGTTCAGTGTTGCTCCCGCTATGCCCATTGACATCGCTGATGCCGGTGCTGTGAACTACTACTTTGGTCTGGCCAATGGCGACAATCTGACTGAAGCAGTATGGGCAGAGACTATGTTCGGCTCTCAGCCCTACTCTCTCTGCATCGCACGCGTTAAGGAAGGCGCGGACATGGCTGCTGTTAAGCAGGAAATCTTCGACAACATGGACATGCGTAAGTGGATGTGTGTTGCTGCCGATCACATGATCGTTGGCGATGCACGCGATCTGGTTATCATGGTCATGGTTGGCAACGACTTTGGCGGCTCCGAGATGACCAACGCTCTGTACGACGCATTTGTTTCCGTTGTCGGCAACCCCGGCGAGAAGCTGGAGAAATAATTTCTGATTCCATCGGGAGGCTGATATGCTCTTCTCAAGTATTCCGTTTTTGTTCTATTTCCTTCCGGCAGTACTTCTGGTGTACTATATCGCTCCCGGAAAACTAAAAAATGCCGTTCTGCTTTTCTTCAGTCTGTTCTTCTACTTCTGGGGTGAACCCAAATACACACTGTTGATGCTGACGTCCATAACCATAAGCTATGCCGCGGGACTGCTCATTGAGCGTTTCCGCGGCACGCGGTATGCCCGTGTTTTTCTGTGGATCGGCGTGGGAGCCGGACTTCTTCTTTTGGGATTCTTCAAATATGCGGACTTCATGATCGCCAATCTGAACGGGATCTTCGGCATCTCGATTCCGCTTTTGAAGATTGCTCTGCCCATCGGTATCAGTTTCTATACCTTCCAAAGCATCAGTTATGTCATCGATGTATACCGCGGTGACACGGAGGCACAGCGGAATTATATCGATCTGGCAACCTATGTGGCACTGTTCCCGCAGTTGATTGCCGGTCCTATCGTTCGGTATACCGACGTGGCGGCGGAGTTGAAGCAGCGTTCCCACACGGCAGAGCTGTTCTCCTCCGGTGCTTTCCGCTTCACGGTAGGTCTGGCCAAAAAGATCCTGATTGCCAATCCCCTGGGTGAATTGTGCGACATCTTCCGGGACTCGGGCGAGAAATCCGTTTTGTTCTTCTGGATCTACGCCATCGCCTTCTGCCTGCACATCTATTTCGACTCCTCCGGCTACAGCGATATGGCCATCGGTCTGGGACGCATCTTCGGATTCAAGTTTATTGAAAACTTCAATTATCCCTTTATTTCCACCAGCGTAACGGAATTCTGGCGCCGGTGGCATATGTCCCTAGGCTCCTGGTTCCGGGATTACGTGTATATTCCCATGGGCGGCAACCGGGTTTCCACGCCCCGTTGGCTGTTCAACCTTTTTGTGGTTTGGATGCTGACAGGACTTTGGCACGGTGCGGACTGGAACTTCGTTTTATGGGGTCTGTACTTCGCATTCTTCCTGATCGTGGAAAAGCTCTGGATCGGTAAGCTGCTAAAAAAACTGCCCCGCGTGCTGTCCCGTGTGTATCTGCTGTTTATCATGATCATCAGCTTTGTGATCTTCAACGCAAACGGTCTGGGCGGCATTGCCGGAGATGTAGGCGGCTTGTTCGGTGCGGGCGGTATTCCCCTCGTCACCACCGAGACGCTGTACTATCTGCGCAGTTATGCGATTCTTTTGATCGTGGCCCTCGTGGGTTCTACCCCTGTGGTAAAGACGGCAGTGACGAAAATCTCCCCCAAGATCACAAACGTGTTGATCGCTCCCGTAATGCTGGTACTTCTGGTACTGTGCACCGCTTATCTGGTGGATGGATCCTTTAATCCGTTCCTCTATTTCCGTTTCTGAGGAGGTGCCGTATGAAAATTAAGAATTATGTTGTAACCGTTTGTTTTCTTGTATTTTTCCTTGGCGGCGCGCTCCTATGCCTGCTTCATTCTCCGCAGGATTATTCCGCCAGCGAGAGAAGAAAGCTGAAGCAGTTCCCCAAAATCACCACCGAAACTGTTCTGAACACCAAGTTCATGAGCGAGTTTGAAACCTACACACTGGATCAGTTCCCCTTCCGGGATGCGTTCCGTACGGTGAAGGCCATCGCTCACTACTATGTATTCGGTCAAAAGGACAACAACGATGTGTATCTGGCCGGTGATTCCGTTTCCAAGCTGGAATATCCCCTTCGTCCCGAATTGATTACGTCGGCAGGTCAGAAATTTGAAACGCTGTACAACAATCATTTCAAGGACGCGGGCGCCAACGTGTACGCGGCAGTCATCCCGGACAAGAACTATTTCCTGGCGGCGCAAAACGGATATCCTTCCATCGATTATGCGGAACTGCTCCGGCTGTTCCGGCAAAGCACGCCGGATTTCAAGCACATCGGTCTGTTTGATGCCCTGACCATCGATCAGTACTACCGTACCGATACCCACTGGAAGCAGGAATGTCTGTCCGGTGTGGTGGATGTGCTGGCGAACGGCATGAACATTGCCGACCGTCTCACATGGGATTACGTGGAAAACAAGGTGGATGCACCGTTCTACGGCGTATATTACGGCCAGGCGGCGCTGCCCATGGCTCCCGATACGCTGACGTATCTGACCAACCCGATTCTGGACGGATGCACGGTGTACAACTACGAAACCCAGAAGACCACCGGCATCTACGATATGGATAAGCTCGTCAGCGACGATCCCTATGAGGTATTCCTCTCCGGTGCGGCGGCTCTTCTCACTATTGAGAATCCTGCCTGCACCGACGGACGCGAACTGGTGGTGTTCCGTGATTCCTTCGGAAGCAGTGTTGTACCCTTGCTAGTTCCGGCTTACTCCAAGATCACGCTGGTGGACATCCGCTATGTGGACAGCAATTACCTGCCCAGTCTGGTGGATCTGAGCACCGCCGACGACGTACTGTTCCTGTACAGCGCCATGGTGCTGAATCAATCCAACATGCTGAAGTGATAGAGTCAGTAAATAAAGGCAACTGCCACGGCAGTTGCCTTTTTATTACATATTTCCCCGCAGGGTGTCCACGGTGACGGTGAGAAATTCCCGTGCGATATAATGAGGGAGCATAATTCCCCGGAAGGGGGCCGGAATACCGTACACCCGGGTCCAGCCGCATTTCTTCGCCAGGCGGATGGAGCGATACAGATGAAAATTACTGCTTACAATGCCGACGGACGCGTCGGGATCACCGTACAATGCATAAGAAAACTGCATATTCTCCGCGGTAGTGGTGGAGCGCTCCTCCAGGAGCATCCGATCCTCTGTGAGGCCGTAGGACGCCAGTGTGCGGCGCATACATTCCGCCTCGCTGATATCCACTCCACTTCCCTGTCCGCCGCTGAGGATGGCCACTGTATCCGGATTGCGGGACAGATAATCCCACGCCAGATCGATGCGGGCGCGGAGCGCGTCGCTGGGCTGATCCCCATACACTTTCGCCCCCGGCACGATGAGATAATCCGCATGCACGGGACATGTGTCATGCATGGCGGACAGAACGGCCCCCACCACCGAGAAAAAGGCGACGACGCACGCAAGGATGATCCACCGCAGGACGGCCACAGCAATCCGTATGGGGCGGATGGGGTGAAACCACATCCACAGATCCGCGATGCCGAGGAGCGTGATGGTCATCCCGGCCGCCAGCCACACCCACAACACGGACACGGTAAATCCGCCAATACATCCGGCGGCCAGATAATAAGCGATCAGCACAAGGCCGAACAGGATTCCGAAAACGGAACGGAGCAGCGGATATCGTTTTCGTTTCATCATGGGCACCTCCGATAAAAAAATATGCCACATCAATTTAATATGGTTTTCTCTATGATTACCACGCCTTCTGGATGCTGACCGTCATCAAGGGGATGTGTATGCATTTCTTTGATAACCCATCCGTCATCCAAGTAATTGTTGATCGCATCCGCGCTTTCTTGCCAACGGAACTGAAAATAAATGATCTTTTGCTTTTTTACTGTTTTTTTGACACCAAGCAAATCATCAACAGTTGTTTCAAAATATGATGCTATATTAGGAAGTAGTGTAATATCCGGATAAGATGCTGCGTTTTCCCAACGGCTGATTGCTTGCGGAGAAACTCCGAAAATTTCTGCAACCTGCTCCTGTGTCAACTGCTTATCTTTGCGCAATGCTTTGAAGATTTCAGAAAAAGTAGCCATACTATTTCCCCCTTTAAATTGATTCGAGTATATTATATCATACTCCTCCTCTTGTTTGAAATCGCAATTTGAGAATATTTCTCAAGAGGTGATTGAGTTACTTATTCAGCCTGCTCTTTGCTGTATTTATCGAAGTAATTAGTAATTTCTTTACTTCGATACACTTATCAAGAACATCTTGATTATCATAATATCCGTTTTCAATCAAAAGTTCCAACCAATATTCACTTTCAGAGCATTCTTTGAGGGCAATTTGGAGTTTAGCGATAAAATCTGCTGTTCCGTGTCCGTAAAATGCCTCTCTTATATTTGCACCAACACTTGTTCCGCTTCGTATTAATTGATTGGTAAGCACACTTTCCTTCTTGTTCTGTTTCACATAGTTACAAACATTAATAATCTGCAACGCAAATTCTTTTGATTTCGTAATCAATGGACTGTCAGCCATAACTTTTCCACCCTTCTGCTCAGTGTTTTAATTGTATCACAAAACCTCTTGCTTCTCAACCTTTATAATAAAAGTGCTTTTCGCCACGCGAAAAGCTACCTCTACTTATTACTTCTTACCTTTTATCTATTACTTTCCAAAAAATCCTGCCATTTGAGGTAAGAGTGAAGAGGTAAGAGGTAAAAAGTAAAAATCCCGCACTTACGTGCAGGATTTTTTGGTGGAGACAACTGGGATCGAACCAGTGACCCCTTGCATGTCAAGCAAGTACTCTAACCAGCTGAGCTATGCCTCCGTGCCAAATACTTTATCATTATACCATTGTACCTATGGTTTGTCAACAGTTATTTTGCTTTTCCCACGCAAAATAAAGCAGAATATTTGTTCGTTTTCCATTGACAAAGAACGCCCGTTCGTGTATACTATACCCAGAACATTCGTTCAGGAGAGTATCATGAGTCGAAGTATTTTGCACTGCGATCTGAATAATTTTTTTGCATCCGTAGAGTGTGTCCGTCATCCGGAATGGAAGGGCCGCCCTGTGGCCGTATGCGGCTCGGTGAAGGAGCGGCACGGCATCTGTCTGGCGAAAAATTATCCGGCCAAAAAATACGGTATCCGCACCGGGGATACCGTAATCGATGTATTGAAAAAATGTCCGGACGTGATCCTGGCGGAGCCTCATTATGAGGAATATGAGAAGTATTCCCGCCTGACCCAGGCAATCTACGAAGAGTACACCGATCGGATTGAGCCCTTCGGGTGCGATGAAAGTTGGCTGGATGTGACGGCCAGCACCCTGCTCTTCGGGGACGCACGGCACATAGCAGACGTGATCCGCGAACGCACGAAGCGGGAGTTGGGGCTGACCATATCGGTGGGTGTATCATTCAACAAGATTTTCGCCAAGTTGGGCAGCGACATGAAGAAGCCGGATGCGGTAACCTGTATTACGGAAACGGATTTTCGGGAGAAGATCTGGCATCTGTCTGCCAGCGAGATGCTGGGAGTGGGGCCATCCACTTATCGGGCGCTGGAGAAACGATGCATCCGCACCATCGGGCAGATTGCCCGGACGCCGCCCGGTTATCTGCGCACATGGCTGGGAAAGAACGGAGAAACCCTGTGGCGGTACGCCAACGGACTGGACACCGCCGAGGTGATCCCCTGCGCCCGGGCCGCGCCGATGCAGAGCATTTCCCGGGGCATGACGCCTCTTCGGGATATGGAAAACGAGGCAGAATGTGCGGCCTTTCTTACGGAGATGGCCCAGGAGGTGGGCCGCCGTCTGCGCAAGAACAGGCTGTACGCGGGGGGAGTGAAGATCTCGCTCCGGGATACGAAACTGTGCTCCCGGGAGTTTCAATGCACGCTGCACACGCCCACCATGCACACGGATGTGATTGCCAAGGCCGCGGTAGAACTGCTGCGCAAGCATTATCGGTGGCAGAATCCCCTGCGATCCGCCTCGGTGACGGCCATTCAGCTGACGACGGAGCACACGCCGGCGCAGATGGACATTCTATACGATCCTACCGCGGAGGAAAAAAAAGATCATCTGGACCGCACCATCGACACGCTGCGGCAGAAATACGGATCACACAGCATTTGCCCCGCCTCTTATTTCACGCTGACGGGCTGCGGCGGCAAAACCATGCTGATTTCCCCCGATCGGGATTGGAGCCCCGCCTTTTCTTTGGGGGAGGGATTGCGGGACAGGCCGGTGGACGCGATCGCATTTGGGACTTTGTTTTAAACTCCCAATTACCTTTTGTGTTCCAGAAAAAACAAAGACAAATCATTCAGCAAGATATAACAGCAGCGGATAAATCTCCGCTGCTTACTGTTTAACATACTGGAATTTATTCGGTCACAATTTGGATTCTGCAAAGAAAAGAAACTCTTGATAAATCTCATCAATAGTCAGGTTTATTAACTGTTCAAAATCGTATTTATCGCATTGTTGTTGTACAAACTTTGTTCCAAGATAATATCCGACATCCCCTTTTCCGCGATAACTCACCCAATCTCCAAAGTATTTTTGATTTGATTTTGTCATCGTCGGTAAATCATGATAAAAGTCTGCTAATATCTGCTGATAATGATTGTCGCACCATTCCAGCCAGCCGTTTTTGTTTTGATGATAATAATTAGAGTTATCAACCAGAGTTTGTTCAAAACACATTGCTATCCCTTCGGTAAATAACTGCCAAACGTAATTCTGACTGTTGTTATCGCTTTGCTGATGAAACATACCGTATTGCTTGTGATACACGTGCCCCAATTCATGATAAATAAGCCCATACATTGAATCTTCATCACACCAATTCAGCTCAAGTATCTTTTCTATTCCCAACAATATGACATCGCGCCCGTTAATATTGGTTACCCATCCTGCCGCATTACAAAGGCCAATATACAAAACAATGTCAATATCCAGTTCACAGCCAAAATGGTCAATGATTTTTTCATTCAATCCATCTGTAATTTTGCAAAATGAGGAATACAAGGTTTCTAAATTGGAATTTTCATAAACAGCATTGAGAATCGGCAATATATCTTTCTCATAAACATAGTTTCCGCTATCCAAATATTTTCTTAAATCATCTTTGAAAATATTTGCAGATTTATCATAATTAAAATTAATATATAATTCCCATTTTTCTATGTTGAACGTTCCATCATCAAATAATGTCCCAATCTGCGGATATGTATCAATAATTTTTATCATCTTGCAGACCTCCGTCGAATTCTTATTTGCCGAACTCTGTCACGATTCTATTATACATTAGAACTATGAATAAAGCAAGATTTTGGAACAACGCCAAGAGCTATGGGTTTTATTTATTAATTTTAATGTTTGTACATTTCTCATCACCGAGAACACATAAGCAAATTGAAGCATTCTAAAAAAAGAGCTCATCCATACGGATGGGCTCTTTTTATTCTCTTAGAACATCTCCACAGGATACAGAATCTTGAGCTGGTTGATCTTGCTCTGGTAGGCGGCCTGCTGTTTCTCGCCCGTCAGTTTAGCACGGATTTCCTCCCGCACCTCGTGCAGCTTCAGCTGAGATGCCTCATGGATTTTATTGAGGCGGATCAGGTGGTAGCCGAACTGGGTCTGAATCGGTCCGCGCAATTCGCCCTCCTCCATGGAGAAGCAGGCTTCGTCAAACTCGGGAACCATCTGTCCCTGGCCGAAATCGCCCAGATTGCCACCCTCCACGCCGGAAGGACAGGTGCTGTGCTTCTTGGCGGCTTCCTCAAAGGTGATCTCGCCGGCCTGGATCTTGGCCAGAATATCCTTGGCTTCTGCCTCATCGGCCACGAGGATATGGCTGGCATTGACGGCCTTTTCACTGCGGAAATCGTCAGGATTCTCTGCGTAGTACTTCTGGATCTCCTCCTCGGTAACGCGCACGGAAGCGAGAGTCTTGCTGACCGCATAATTGACGAGAAGATCGTCCTTTACCTTCGCCAGCTGAGCCTTGAATTCCGGCTCCCGCTCCAGCAGATTGCGGGTAGCGTCCAACAGAATCAATTTCTGATTGATCAGCTGATCCAGGACGATGCGTCTACCTTCGGGTGTATTGTAATTTTTGCCGCGCTGGCCAAGAGAGGCGATCATAGCATCCACTTCCGCTTCGGTCACATTCAGATGTCCCATAGCGGCAAGAATTCTTGATTCATTCATGGTAATATATCCTTTCGATTATAACTGTTATGATTTTGGTCCGAAAAAACGGCACAGGGGGAGATATCCGTCCCCGTCAATCCACACGATCTCAAGCCGCGGAATTCCCTTGGCTTCGCAGAACAAAGCGATCCGGCTGGCCCGATCCAGATCCTCCCGATCCAGACCGATGCGGCTGCGGGCCATGGAAATGGCCGCACAGGCGGCACGGTGAGTGACCATGCCCTGCGCCAGATGTGCACAGCAATCCTCCACCGAAAGAACAACGCCGCTGTACAGAATTTCCTTCTCCAACAGCCGTTTTTTGCTGTCCAGATAATAGATGCAGCCGGCGGGAGCCGGGATATGTTCATGGATCAGACAGGCGTACTGCCCCAGGTGATCCGCCGTGGTGAGCGGGTGGTGTTCCAAATACGATCGTTTTGCATTCCGCAAAACGTTGATTCCCAACAGAGCAAGAGAATCTCCGTTCATGGGAGATCAGTTCTTCAAGCTCTGCATGGGAGCAGGAATGCGGCCGCCGCGATGAATAAACTTGGCGGAGGAACGATCGTTATGCAATGCCATAACGGGGCCCTGACCCAGCAGTCCGCCGAAGGACAACTCCTCGCCGATCTTCTTGCCGATGGCGGGAATCACGCGGACGGCCGTGGTCTTGGAATTGACCATACCGATAGCAGCCTCGTCCGCGATGATGGCGGAGATGGTTTCCGCGGTGGTATCGCCGGGAATGACAATCATATCCAGGCCGACGGAGCAAACGGCGGTCATGGCTTCCAGTTTCTCGATGGAAAGATCCCCGGAACGGGCGGCGGCAATCATGCCGGCATCCTCGGACACGGGAATAAAAGCACCGGACAGACCGCCCACATGGGAGGATGCCATAACGCCGCCCTTCTTGACAGCGTCATTGAGCAGTGCCAGCGCGGCGGTGGTGCCGTGGATACCGCAGATCTCCAGACCCATTTCCTCCAGGATGTGGGCCACGGAGTCGCCCACAGCGGGCGTAGGAGCCAAAGAAAGGTCCACAATGCCAAAGGGCACGCCCAGTCGTTTGGATGCCTCACTGCCTACCAGTTGTCCCATACGGGTGATTTTGAATGCGGTGCGCTTGATGATATCCGCTACTTCAGTCAGATCGCCGTCGGGGCACTTCTGCAGAGCGGCACGAACCACACCGGGGCCGGACACGCCCACATTGATTACGCAATCCGGTTCGCCCACGCCGTGAAAGGCACCGGCCATAAAGGGGTTATCCTCGGGCGCATTGCAGAACACCACCAATTTGGCGGGGCCGATGCAATCCCGATCCTTGGTCAATTCCGCCGCTTCGCGGACGACACGTCCCATCAGAGCCACCGCGTCCATATTGATGCCGGCCTTGGTGGAACCGATATTGACGGAGGAGCAGATGTGCTCCGTGGAAGCCAACGCTTCGGGGATGGACCGGATCAGTGCCAGATCCCCGGCGGAAAACCCCTTATGGACAAGAGCGGAATATCCGCCGATAAAGTTGACGCCTACCGTCTGGGCGGCGCGCTCCAGAGTCAGTGCGTATTTCACAGGATCGCCGCCGCTGACAGCCGCCAGCATGGCAATCGGCGTAACGGAAATGCGCTTATTGATGATCGGAATACCGTACATATGCTCGATATCCTCGCCCGTGGCCACCAACTTCTCGGCCAGGCGGGTAATCTTATCATATACTTTGGTACAGCTGCGATCGATATCGGAATCGGCGCAGTCCAAGAGAGACATGCCCATAGTAATGGTACGGATGTCCAGATTTTCTTCCTGAATCATGGTGATGGTTTCCATGATATCGCGTATGTTCAGCATAATATCCTCCGAATGGTCTCCTGGTCTCAGATGCGGTGCATGGAATTGAAAATATCCTCATGCATAACGTGGATAACCATGCCGATCTCCTCGCCCAATGCACTCATCTTCTTGGTCAGCGCATCAAAATCCACGCGGATGTCGGTGATATCCACCAGCATCACCATGACAAACATATCTTGAAGAACGGACTGGGTAACGTCCACGATGTTGGCGTTGCATTCCGCACACGTGCCGCTGACACGATTCAGAATACCCACACGGTCCTGGCCTACAACGGAAATAATGGCTCTCATAATTTTTTACTCCTTGCTGATGATATTAGGAAAACAATCCGAAAAATCGGACAGTATTACGAATTTGTACTCTTTACGACGGCATTGTCCACCAGGAAATCAAACAGTTTCTGGAAAGCCAGCGTCTGACGCAGATCCTCGGTGCTTGCCTGGTTATACTCCAGCAATGCCTCCACGGTATCAAAGCCACGCTCCGCCGCAAAGGCGGCCGCCAATTCATTGTACTCCGCATCACTCAGAGTGATATTCTCCAAACGGCAGATATGATGTCCTGCCAGTTCTTCTTTCACAGCATCCTTGACCATTGCATCCAGCTCCGCATAGAACTCGCTCTCCGTCATATCCTCGGAGAGTTCCAGAAACTGATCCAGCGTCATATTGGCGTTGGCTGCCGCCGTTGTGTACGGCTCCAGATAGCTGTTGTAAATTTCGTTATATTCCTTCTCCGGATAGGAGATTACTTCCGTGGTCTCCATGACCTGTTTCCACACCTGATCCAGGATGTAATACCACTTGTTGGAATCATACTGCTCTTGAATAGAGGCACGCAGAGCCGTCTCAAACTCCGCAGTAGTCGCATATCCGTAATACTCCTGCACAAAGGCATCGGTGTATTCCGGCAAAATCTGCTTATATACCGAATTGATCTTAACCTCAAACCGTACCGGTTTGCCGGCAAAATCGGGGTTTACGGTATAGGGGTCGGGGAACGCGATATCCAATGTAACTGTATCGCCTTCCTTGGCACCGATCAGACCTTCCTCAAATCCGGGAATGAACGAGCCAGAGCCAATGCTCAAAGGGTACGATGCTGCGGATCCGCCCTCAAACTTTTCCCCATCCATGTAACCGGTGAAATCGATATTCACCTGGTCGCCTTTTTCAATGGCGTCGGTCTTTTTCTCCACCTGGGCATAATTGGACAAAGCCATCTGGATCTGCTCCTGCACTACCTCCTCGGTGATTTCGTACGGGAAGGGCTCCACTTCCACGCTCTTGTACTGACCGAGCGTTACATACTGGGTCAGATCGTAGTCGTACCGCTTCGCGGAGGCAGGCTCTTCCTTCTTGTTGCATCCGGTCAACAGTGCGCCGGCCGCCAAAACCACAGCCAACGCTGCGCTGAAAATTTTGCTCATTTGCTTCATATGTATCCTCGTTATTTTATCGGTGCACTGCACCTTTTATTGATAAGCCAATCGCTCAAATCAGCGATGCGCTTGTTTTTTGCGCCGGAACAGGCGCATCAGCAACACGGCCACCAGCCATACAACGCCGCCCTGCCACAAAATGATTCCCAGATAAGTACCCAGGATTTCCACGCCTACCGATACGGAAAGAGAGAATCCAACCTCTCCCAAAAACTGAATCAGATAGGCCGTTTCCATAGCCAGATATCCGAGCAGATGGACACACACCGCCAGCAGAACCGATCTTGCCGGCGTTTGGGTGGGCTTGTTTCTGCGGGAGATCGCATATACGATCCACACAAACGCCGCTTCCACAAGGACGGTCAGAATGTTGACAATCAACGCCATCCATACAGCAAAGTCCTGCACGGCGCCGCTGCACACATCGATCAGAAAAGCCGATGCGGCATCTGCGAAGATGGACAGGCAGACCCCCCACGCCATTCCCAGGGAAATCTGCTTAGGCACTTCCCTGTCCAAGGCATTCAAGCCGGCGATGACTGTGCCGGCGGCGGCCACCAAAAAGGCCTGGCGAAGCATGGTAAGCACAGAAGGAAGCCAGCCATCCATATACAGGATGTCCGTTGCCGCCATCGAGTAGGCCACCGACAGCAGTCGTGCTGTCAATCGGAATGCAAAAAACAGTGCGCACGCAAGAATGGCCCCACGGGCTCCCGTCGTTTTATTGGACATACACGATCCTCCCTTTGCAGCACACCATTTTACATACTTTATTATTATAGCATAAGATGAAGAAAAATGGTATAGTTTCTGCAAAATTATTCTGAACAAAATGAAAATCGGTTGTATCCTTTCTGCGCAACACATATACATAGCCTGTACTGAAATACAAAGGAGGCAAATCATGCACGAAATATTCCCCGACGAAAGCCGTTCCCTTTTGGATTTTCCCAGTCCCATGGATCACGAAGCTATGATGCGATGTCTGGATCTTTTCACGAGGCGGTACGATTTTCTCTCTGTTTATCCCATGGGCACCTCACTGCACGGACGAACGATCCCCATGGTACGGATCGGAAACGAAAAGGCATCCCGCACCGTATTGTATGTGGGCGCCCATCACGGTATGGAATGGATCACCACCATCCTTCTTCTGCGATTCATCAATGAATACTGCGAACACTACAAGGGGCATCGCCGCATTTTCAACATCAATCCGGAATACCTGTTCCGCTCACGGCTGCTATGCATTGTGCCCATGCTGAATCCCGACGGGGTCGAGTTGCAGATCCACGGCCCGGGCGATGCTCCCAACCGGGACAAACTTATCGAGATGAATCACGGAAGCGAGGATTTCTCCCATTGGCAGGCCAACGGCCGTGGGGTGGATCTGAATCACAACTACAACGCGGGATTTGCGGAGTACAAGGAACTGGAGCGGGCATCGGATATTCTCAGGGGGGCGCCCACCCGCTTCAGCGGAGAATATCCGGAATCGGAGCCGGAGGTGGGGGCACTGGTCAATTATCTGCGCTTTGATGACAGCGTAAAAATGATCCTCACACTGCACACGCAGGGGGAGGAAATCTACTACACCTCCGGCGGGATCTGTCCGCCGAAGGCGAAGAACATCGCCCGGCTGCTGTCCGGGATGAGCGGATATACTCTTTCTGAAGCCGAGGGGATGGCATCATATGGCGGACTGACGGACTGGGCCATAAGAGAGCGGAATCTGCCGTCCTTTACCGTAGAATGCGGCAAAGGCGTCAATCCTCTGCCCCTGCATACCAATTTCAGCATATACACCGCAATCCGGGAAATGCTGTTTACCGCGCCGATTCTTATATAGAATCAAAAAGCTGGGGCTGCTGCACGGAAATGCAGCAGCCCTTGTCAGAATAGGATTATTTTTTCAACTTGAACAGTACGGTCTGACCGTCAAGTCCACTCATATCGATGGTTACGGTGGTCTTGCCGCCAGCGGTCTGGACACTCACCTTGTCATGGGCACCGTCCAGCGCATAGGTGCCATCCAGGACGATAGTATGCTTACCCGTCACCTTCATGGTGGGATCGCTGATGGCGATCTGC
>JAZQFQ010000031.1:0-35634 GCA_045539595.1 Eubacteriales bacterium
GCTTGGCCTCCGACTTTGGTAATTTGGCACGGGGTCTGATTTTCATTTTTTTGAAAAAAATCCGACCGGGGGTTTTGAAACCGAAAAAAGCCGGATAAAGCCGGATAAAGCCGGATAAAACCGGATAAAAAGAAAAGGGGAAACAAATGTCGGCAAAAAATCGGCGGGATGAGTACGCAGAAATCTTTGCCGGAGTAAACGAGCAGGAACGGCGGCTTGTTGATCGGCTGATCGACGAGGTGGTTTTCCTTGAAGCGCGAATGGATGAAGTGCGCGGATTGCCGTTTGTTTCAGTGAATCCGAAAAACAAATCACAGCAGAGAACGACGGCGGCGGCGAAAGTTTACAAGGAATGCACTCAATCCTATATGAACGCGATCCGCATTCTCGCCGGGATTCTCCGCAAGGAAGATACAAGCGCGGAAGACACGCTGATGAAACTTCTCAATGATTGTTGACGAGCGAAATTATCTCCGCGAATATGCGGAACTGATTGAGAAGCGGCAAGTGATTGCCGGGTACTGGATCAAGACGGAAATACGAAACTTAATCCATGACCTTGACGATCCGGCCTACATTTACGACACAACCGAGGCACACGCGCGATTCCGGTTTGAACAGCGGCTTTGCTTGCAATCAAAGAAACCGTATTTCGGCAAGCCGATTCAGCTGATGCCTTGGCAACTGGCATTTTGGGAAGCACTGTATTCCTTCAAAATGGCAGATTCCGGCTTGCGGCGGTTCACTGAGGCGTTGCTTCTTATCGCAAGAAAAAACGGGAAAAGCACATCGTTCGCGGCTGATGCCATGTACGATCTTTTCAAGGGTGACGGCGGCGTTGATATTTGCTGTGCGTCGAACGATGACCGGGAAGCAAAACTGATCTGGCTGGAGATCGGCGGGATGCGGGAACGGCTCGATCCTGCGCGGGTGCTGACTTCTCAGAACCTATCCGAAATCCGGAACAAAAAAACCGCCGTGAACATCTTCCGGCTTTCGAGCAAGACACAAAACAAAGACGGCTTTAACATCGACAAAACGTATCTTGACGAAAGCCATGATATCAAGGAAGAGAACGCGCAGAGCGAGATTGCGGAAGCCTGTTGGCGGTCGATGAGTACGAAAGACGAGCCGCTTTTCATGAACTGCACGACGCAAGGCTTCAACCGGGATTGTTACCTCGACCATAAAATTCAAAACGCAAAAAAAGTGATCTCCGGAGAGATCGATAATATACATATTCTTCCGTTTCTGTATGAGCAGGATTCCGAGGCTGAAATCTGGCAGAACCCGGAATCGTGGGAGAAATCGAATCCTTCGTTGCGGTACGGCGTGAAGAAGATCGCCAAACTGCGGCAGGATGTAGAGGACGCGAAGCATGACAAGGCGACGCGGATTCATATGCTGACGAAAGACTTCAACCTTCCTCAGGCGAATGCGCAATCATGGTTGTTGCTTGAGGATTATTCGTATGATTCAGCGTTTGACGACCTTGAAGATTTCCGGGGCGCGCTGATGCTTGGAGCGGTTGACCTTTCCGCAACGACCGACCTTACAAGCGCGAAGGCTCTTGTCATGAGGCCGGGAGACAGACGGAAATACATTCTCTCGCATTACTGGATTCCGGAAAGCAAGCTGACGGCCAGCAATGATGCGGAATATGGTGCGAAATACATTGATTGGGCGAAAGACGGAATTCTTACGATTGACGAGGGGAACGAGGTAATCATTACGGAAGTAGCCGATTGGTTTTTCTCGCTTTACAAAAATTACGGCTTCCGTCCGTTCAAAATCGGCTACGATCAACGGTATGCGAAAACCTTTCTTGATCGATGTGAAGAATATCAATTCGAGACGGAAATGCTGAAACAAGGGCGCGGCCTGTCAAACGCTATGAAACTCACTGAGGCAGAATTAAAAAGCCGTAACGTGATGTTTGGCGGTCATGAGATGGACAAATGGTGTCTCGGGAATTGCTGTTGCGCCGTTGATAATTTCGGCAACATTCAGCCGGAGAAGGTTCCCGGACAACCCGGGCGGCGTATCGATGGCGCGTTGACGCTGATAATGATCTTTGAGGTCTATCGGAGATTCCGCACGGAATTCCTTGCGGCGATTGGAGGTTGATTTTCTTGGAATGGTTTGACCGCCTTTTCCGGCGTAAACCGAACAATACGAAACCCGCGCCGAGTACAAGCGGCTGGTGGCCGATCTACTCGTCCTTCGGCACGAACATCTATGCTTCTGATGTCGTGCAACAGGCGTTGAAATGCATTGTTGATGAGGTGAAGAAGCTTAATCCGACGCACATCCGCGTCATTGATAACGACCCGACGCCGATTGCCGGGAGCGATATTCAGCGGGTGCTCGAAAACCCGAACCCGCTGATGACTACATCTGAATTTCTTGAAAAAATCTGCTGGCTACTTCTGCTGAATTTCAATGCGTTCGTAATCCCTACCTATTACACGTGGATCGATGAGAAGACGGGCGCGGAGCGGAGGCGGTATGAAGCACTCTACCCGATCCGTCCGGAAATCGTGAATTTTATAGAAGACACAAGCGGTCGGCTGTTTGTGGAATTCATGTTTTACAACGGCGAAAAAACCACGATTCCTTATGACGATGTGATCCACATCCGCTATAATTACGCGATTTCTGAATATATGGGCGGCAACGAAGCCGGACAGCCGGATTATGCCGCGCTTCTCGATACACTGAATCTGAATTACGATATGCTTCACGGAATCGCAAGAGCGATGAAATCCTCTTACGCTGTGAACGGCATCGTGAAATACAACACGATTCTTGATGGTGGTAGCACGAAGAAAGCGGTTGCCGATCTTGAAAATAAACTGAGAAATTCGGATTCTGGAATTCTGCCGCTCGATCTCAAGGCGGAATTCATACCGCTTGAACGCAAGATCGCGCTTGTGGACAAGCCGACGCTTGAATTTATCGATTCCAAAATCCTGCGCAACTGGGGCGTCCCGCTTTCGATCCTCTCCGGCGATTTCACAAAAGCGCAGTATGAAGCATTCTATCAGAAAACGCTCGAACCGCTTGCGCTTTCGCTTTCACAGGCGTTCACAAAGAAACTGTTCACCGAGCGTGAACGGTCATTCGGGAACAAAATCGCGCTTTACCCGAAAGAACTTGTCTTCATGACGGTGGAGCAGACAATCGAAATGATTAATCTGCTTGCACCGACGGGCGCAATGTATGAGAACGAAAAGCGTGTTGCGCTTGGGTTGCGGCCTCTGCCGGAACTTGCTGGAAAACGCTATCAATCGCTGAACTGGGTATCGTCAGACCTTGCCGCGCAGTATCAGACGAACGGCATGAAGGACACGAAAATTGATGTCGTAGACGAAACAAAGCAGGAGGAATGAAGATGAATAGAAAGATTATCGAGACGCGATGCACACCGATCACGCTGGAACGGCGCGAAGAAGAGCAGAGCGGCATTATTAAAGGCCGCGCCGTTGTATATTCATCGTGGACTGATATCGGATGGTTTGATGAGATCATCGAGCCGGGCGCACTTGACAGCACCGATCTTACGGATGTTCGGCTATGTCTGAATCACGATACATCCTACGTATACGCGCGTTCTCGCCGGAATAATCCTCGCTCGACGATGCAACTTTTCCCGGGTGAATATGGCCTTGATATCTCGGCTTCGCTGAACCTTGAAGGAAGCCCGAGGGCGAGGGATCTATGGTCTGCTATCGAGCGGGAGGATATCGACAAGATGTCCTATATGTTCACGGTGGGTTCGGATAGATGGGACGATCTTGAAAGCGATCATCCGAAGCGGCATATCTTGAAAATCAGCCGCATCTTTGAGGTTAGCGCGGTGACCTTCCCCGCGTATGATACCACATTCATCACGACGAGCGGAAAGGACGCACTGGACAGTGCGAGGGCGGCGGCATTGGAGAATGCCCGGCAAGCGCGGTCGAACGCGCCGGATGGCGCGGATGAAGAGCGAATCCGGAAGGAAATCGAAATTCTGAAACTGAAATCTAAAATTCTCGGAGGTATTTAATCATGATAAAAGACATCCTTAAGCGCAGACATGAGCGTATGCTTGCGAAGCGCACTGCGCTCGTCGCGTCCGCGCAGAACTCCAACGACGCGAACGAACTTCGCGCCATCAATGCGCAGATCGAGGAACTGAATGCCGATATCAAGGATATCGCGGATGAGATCGCGGAGATCGAGGCCGAAGAGGCCAGAGCCGCGCAGAACGCACAGGGCGCGCAGACCGTCCCGGCTGGCGCGACGCTCCAGAACGCCTCTGTCCGTGCTTCCTATACCGCCCCTGCGGCTTCCGGTGCGCAGACGCGCACGGGTGAGCATCCGCTTGCGACGATGGAATACCGCGAAGCGTTCCGTGACTTCGTTATCAACGGCACGCCGATCCAGCGCGCGGGTGAGGCTATCACGACGCCCGACACCGCTCCTGCGATTCCGCTGACCATCATGAACCGTGTAATCAATACGGTTCGCAAGCGTTACGGCAATCTGTATACCAAGGTTCTGAAAACCTCCATGAAGGGCGGCGTTCAGTACTCCATCGGCGCGCTGAAAGCTACGTTCAAGTGGATCAATGAAAGCACGACTTCGCCGCGCCAGAAACTGGACGCGCTTGCCAAGATCGAATTCTCCTATCACACTGCGGAAATCCGCGTCGCGCAGTCCTTCCTGTCTCAGCTTCTTACCATTGACGATTTTGAGACGAAGATCGCCGAGGTGATCGCAATCGCGTATCTGGAAGCGATGGACAAGGGCATCGTCAGCGGTTCCGGCGTCGGCCAGATGACGGGCATTCTCAACGATCCTCGCATCACGAAGACTGTCGAAATGACCGCCGCCGATCTGTCCGACTGGACGAAGTGGCGCAAGAATTTCTTCGCCAAACTGCCGCTCGGCTATCGTTCCGGCGAATTCATCTTCCCGGTCTCCACGGTTGACGCCTATCTCGAGACGATGGCTGATGCGAACAACAACCCGATTTTCCGTCAGGCCACTGGCCTTGAAGTCAACGACGGCGACGCGCGCAACCCGAATGGTCGTTTCTTCGGCCGTGACATTTCCCTCGTCGAGCCGGATGTGATTCCCGATTTCGATGCCGCTTCTGCTGGTGATGTGGTCGGTATTTTCTGGCAACCGGAGGAGTACGCCATCAACGAGAATTTCGGCTTCACCATGCGCCGCTACTTCGACGAAGAGACGAACGAGTGGGTAGACAAGGCGCTCGTCGTGGTTGACGGCAAGGTTCTGAATCCAGAGGGCTATGTCCTTATCGTGAAGAAGAATTCGTAAAATGAGCATCGACGCAGTGAAAGCCGCTCTCGGAATCACCGGGAATTATCAGGATTCGACAATTCAAATCTACTATGACGAGGTTATGTCGTTTCTGTCGGATTCCGGGATTCCTGCGGCAAAAATCACGCCCGGCCTTGTCGCGCGGGGAGTATCCGATCTGTGGAACTACGGCGAAGCCGGGGGAAAACTGAGCGAATACTTCTATCAACGTGCGGCGCAACTCGCAATCAAACAATAATTCTTTAGGGGGAAAATAAAATGATTAACAAGGATCGAATCATTCCGATTCAGAAGTGCGATTTTCTGACGATGATCGCAATTATTATGCGGTTTGCAGAAATCAATCTGACCATTGCCTCTGCGTCCAATGCGGAGGGCGATTTCACGATCACTGGCGACAGCGATATCGGAAACGTGCTTTGCAATGAGCCTGTGAAAACGCTCGACTTCGCTGACGGCGTTTCGGATGGCATTGTGTACTTTGTCCCGGCGAATTCTTATGCCGGGATCAAGATCGCGGGTGTCGCTGTCGAAACCGATCCCGTGAAGGCCGACGGCATCACGCTTTATACGGCTGATTATGCCAACGGCGCAGTGACCGTCGCTCCGTTCTCGCCTATCGCTGAGTAATGGCACGGTTCAAGGTCGGCGCGGCGTTCACTGTCCCGCTTGCCTTGCTTGTGCCGACCGTCACGAAGACGGCGGGTGTCGAGGTGAAAACCTTCCCCGCCGTCGATGACGGCATCCGGATAAACGGAAATTTCCGCACCTACGGCGGCACGGACAGCGAGGTCAACGGCGTGTATTCCGTGATCGATACGGCGGTATGTGAAACGTGGTTCCGGCCTGACATCACAAGCGCGTGCAGAATCGCCGTGCTGAATTCCGGCGCGGTGTATGAAATTCTCGGAGAGCCGGAAAATATCGAACTGAGAAATCAGTTTCTTCGCATCAGGCTTCGGCGAGTGAAAGGCGGTGCGTGATGGCGGCGATCAGACACAGCGGCGCGAACCATACCGTTGGCGTCGAATTCACAGGATTTTCCGAGGTTATCAAGCGTCTGCAATCGCTTGATAAGGATGTGAAAGCGATCACGGAAGACGCGCTGAAACAGGCGGCGGCGGCTGTCACGAAGAAGGCGGAAACGGCTATGGAGAAGGGCAATCTTCCGGCGCGTGGTCGGTACTCTACGGGGAAGACGCTATCGGGGATGTTGCGTGATCCGCGCGTGATTTGGAGAGGGACGGAGGCTGAAATCCCGGTTGGCTTCGATTCTGAGAAATCCGGCCTTGCATGGATTTATCTGATTCGAGGAAATCCTGCGCACCAAAAGGATCAGGCGTTGTATGACGCTTTCTATTCGTCTGAGACGGAGGGCGAGGTTCGTGCCATTGAAAAACGGGTGTTCTACGCCGGAATCGAGGACGCACAGAAATGAAAGAGCTTTTGATTTCGACGCTTGAAACGCTCGGCTATCCGGTTTTCCTGCAAGGAAGTCTGAACGAGGCCGCGCCTTATCCCGAATCGTTCTTCACGTTCTGGAACAACTCATCGGACGATCTGCGGCATTATGATAACCGGGCAAATGCGTTCGTGTGGAATTTCGATGTGAATTTCTACTCGATCGATCCTGCGCTTGTGCAATCCGTTCCGCTGGCCGCGAAGGCCGCTCTACGGCGCGCCGGGTTCATCGTCGGCGGCAGAGGGTTCGACCTTCCATCCGGTGTGGAGACGCATACAGGGCGGGGGATCAATGCAATTATTATCGAAAACAACACGGAGGAAGAAGAATGAAAACAACTGTACAGGCACTGAAAGAACTTTACGCGGCGCTCGGCGGGAACCTTGCCGATGTCGCACTTATCGAGAGAATTCCCGAAATGATCGAAGCACTGAACTCCATTGCTGTCGCTGTTCCCGCTCCTACGGCTGAGGATGAGGGAAAGGTCATGACGGTGGGCGAAGATGGCGCGTGGGGGGCGGCTGAACTTCCTACACCGCCCGATCCTCTGCCGGAAGTGACTTCTGACGATGCCGGAAAGGTTCTCACTGTCTCGGATGCGGGTGCATGGGAAGCGGCGGCGGCAAGCGGCGGCGGCGTTTCGTTTAATAGTGCATACACGAAAGGAACAAAATCACAAGCGGTGTCTGCTCCGTCAACAGCTGGTGAGGATGTATCTTTTCGTGTGAATATCACCGAGACAAAACCCACTCTTGCAAATGCTGATAAGATCATCCTTAATGAGATTATTATATCTGTGACATCGAGCGATAACAAAAAGACTTATCTTTCACGCTTCGAAATACGCACAGAATACGAAAACAATAATACTGGTTTGATCGGAGTAGAAGCCGATGTATATGTGAGTGGAATTACAGCAAGTGAGAATGTGAATGTCCACTATTATATTCGCGGCATCGGCTTCAAGAACGGAACATGGTAAGCCTCTGGAAACTCCATGGTGAAACAAGATACAATACAATAATCAAATCAATTACAGGAGGAATAAAAAATGCCTATCACAAAAGACAAGATTCTCGAATGGCGCGGCGTAACCGATCTGGTTGCGGCAGAGGTCACCGAGGACGGAGAGAACTACACGACTGGCGAGGTGTTTTATATCGCTGGCACGGCACAGATCGAGAAAACGACGGATTCTTCTGCCGAGGCGCACTTCTACGACAACATCCCCGCCGTGGTGGTAGCGAACGAGTCAAGCGACGAGGTGACGATCTCCGTCTCCGCTATTCCGCTGGATGTACTCGGCAAGATCACCGGGCAGACCTATGACAGCACGCTCGGCGCGCTGTTCGAGGGCGAGAGAACGCTGAAATATTTCGCGCTCGGCTACAAGACGCAGAAAAACGACGGATCGGAGGTCTACGTGTGGCGTCTGAAAGGCTCGTTCAACGTGCCGGATCAGACGAACGTGACGAAGAACGACAGCACTGATGCGAACGGTCAGGAACTTGTCTACACGGGCATTTCCACGACGCATCAGTTTACGAAGACCGGAAAGGGTCAGAAGTCGGTCGTGGTCGATGTGTCGAAGGGGCTGGCCAATGTCAGCACGTTCTTCGATACCGTGACTACTCCCGACACTCTGACGAAGGTCACGCCGTAAAGATCGGCTTGAAGAATATCTGAAGAAGTGCGGGGACAGCGCGGGAATGCGTTTCGTCGGGTTTACTCCTTTCCCCGGCGATTACCCGCATAATTTTTGAAAGGGGAAAAATAAAATGAAACTGAACATTTACGAAGGAAAGAAAATCGCAAAAACCTACGAGGCCGATACGTATGACCTCATGTTCGGCGTTCTGGAAGATGTCGCCGACGCGGTGAAACTGGATGAAATGAAATCCGGCTCCAACGAAGAGCTTGTGAAAATGGCTCTCGGCCTTGTCACGCGCTCCATCGGGACGGTGCGGGACATGATGAAGGATATTTTCGAGGGGATCACAGATGAAGAACTGCGGCATACGCGCGTTTCCGAAATGGGCGCGGTGATTGTTGAAATTATTAAATATACGATTTCGCAACTGAACCGGGGGATTTCCGGAAAAAACTGAGCGGCGGGGATGCATCGAAACTGTCTTTCTATCAGGTGTTCTTTGATACCGAAGTTTCGGTGTGCGAAAAATTCCCCGGCATTACTCCGTTTTCGATCCGACGAACACGCGCGGCAGAGGTTTTTCTGCTGATGCGTCGGCTTGAGGATTATTCAGAACGAAAAGAAAACGAAATCAAGAAAAATCACGGATCAAATGTCATTCGCCGCCCGGCGGGGGATGATTGGTTCTGATATAGAGCCGCGCAGGAGGTGGTATGATTGGCGCGTGAGGACGAAATCACTACACGGTTTACCGTCGATATTTCCGATCTAAAGCGCGGTATTTCTGATGCGCAGAAACAGATTCAACTTGCTAACGCCGAATTCAAAAAAGCGACGGCGGGTGCGGGAGAATGGGCTGATTCCATTGACGGCGTTAAAGCGAAACTGGATCAGCTGAAATCTGTACTTGACGCGCAGAAGAAAAAGGTTGATGCGTATTCGCAGGAACTTGAACGGAACGAAAAAGCCTATCAGGAGAATGGGAAACGTGCCGCCGAACTGCGTGAAAAACTGCAAGACCTTGCAAACAACGGCGTCAAAAAAACAGACGATCAATATAAAGATTATGAGAGGCGGCTAAATTCCGTTGAGGCTGAGCAGGAGAAGAACCGCAATGCCGCCGACAAGCTGAAAGTTACGCTTCTGAATCAGGAGGCGGCGGTAAAAACGACCGAGGCCGAGATATCAAAATACGATTCCCGGCTTGACGAACTCGAACGAGGCGCGAACAGCGCGGAGGGAGAGGTTGAAGAACTGACGGATTCGGTTGAGGATTCCGGCGAGGCCGCAAGGGATTCGGAAAGCGGATTCACCGTCATGAAGGGTGCGCTTGCGTCGCTTGTGGCTGACGGCATCCGCATGGCGATTTCCGCGCTGAAAGAATTCGCGCAAGAGACCATCAATGTCGGCATGGATTTCGAAAAATCGATGTCGAAAGTGAAGGCTATTGCCGGGGCAAACGCTGAGGAATTCGATTTACTGAAACAGAAGGCAAGCGAACTCGGTGCCACTACAACCTTTACCGCAACGGAAGTAGCAGACGGCTTTTCCTACATGGCTATGGCGGGTTGGAAAACCGAAGATATGCTTAACGGCATCGAGGGCATTCTGAATCTCGCGGCGGCTTCTGGTTCTGACCTTGCCACTACATCTGATATCGTCACGGACGCTTTGACGGCGTTTGGAATGCAAGCAAGCGAAGCCGGGCATTTCGCTGATGTTCTCGCGCAAGCGGCAAGCAACAGTAACACGGATGTCAATATGATGGGCGAGACTTTCAAATATCTTGCTCCGCTTGCCGGAACGCTTGGTTATAATGTGGAAGATGTGGCGCAAGCAATCGGCATTCTTGCGAATTCCGGTATCAAAGCAAGTCAAGCGGGAACGACGCTTCGCACGATTCTAAGCAATCTTGCCGCGCCGTCGAAAGAAGCACAGGGTGCGCTTGTTTCGCTTGGCCTTGTTGCGTCAGATGTGGAGCGTGTCGTTGATGATGGAAAAGTACAAAAGGCGATGGAAAAACTCGCCGATAAAACGGCGGCGGCAGAAAAGGCACAGATTTCCTACGATCAAGCGGTAGCAAAATACGGCGCGGAATCCTCGCAAGCGCAGAAAGCATTGATTTCGCTGAATCAAGCAATGGACAAAGCCGTTGCGGCTCAAACCGCTTTGAACGATGCGAAATATGGAGAACTCACCGTCGTGTCTGAAACCAATCTGGCAATGACCGACGAGGAAGGGAATGTGCTTAGCCTTGCCGAAGTGATCGGTAGACTTCGCGATTCCTTTGCAGACCTTTCGCCGATTGAACAGGCCGCATATTCTGACGCAATCGCCGGAAATCGTGCTATGGCGGCACTTCTTACGACGGTAAACGCTACTGATGAAGATGTAGAAAAGCTGAACGGAGCGATTAACGCCGCATCCGACACGTTTGTTAAAACGACTGACGGCTCTGTAATTCCGCTGAATCAAGCGTTGCAAGAAGGGGCTGAATGGACGCAGGAGTATTCTGGCGCGGCTGAGGCTATGGCGGCAGTAATGCGTGACAATCTCGCCGGAGATGTCACGCTGATGCAATCGAACCTCAATTCTCTGCAAAACGATCTGTATGACAAACTCGCTCCAACACTCCGGGAAGCGGTCAGCGTTGTTAATGTTTTCATAGACGCTCTTCGCGGTGTTGCTGATTTGGACGATGTTTTCGACGCGCTTGATGGCCTTTACGAATCCATCAAAGATAAAATTATTCCGGTGACGGAACAGGGCGCGAAAATCGTTATGCAGATCGCGGAGCGGATAATTGATAGTCTGCCGCTTCTGCTTGACGCTGGCGTTCGAATCATTCTCGGCCTTGTGCAAGGCATAACGTCCGAGATTCCGAATCTCTTGCGCAGTATCGCGCGAGTGATTCCGGAACTCATCAATATGCTTCTTTCGTATCTGCCAGACCTTCTTGATTGCGCGGTTGAATTGCTTATGGCTCTGGTCGAGGCAATCCCGATTATTCTTGAAGAACTGGCGATTGCTCTGCCGGGCTTGATCGACCATATCACGAATTGGCTTGTTGAAGGGCTTCCGAAATTGATTGACGGCGCGGTCGCACTGTTCATGGCAATTGTCGAGGCAATCCCGGTAATTATTCCAATTATTGTGAAGGCTTTGCCGCAGATAATCTCGTCAATTGTCAACACGCTTGTGAATATGCAACAGGCACTTCTTGACGGCGCGGTGACGCTTCTCATGGCGATTATTCAAGCGATACCGATTCTCGTTAAATCGCTGATTCCAGAAATTCCCAAAATTGTCGAAACGATTATTAACGTACTGATTGACAATTTCCCGGTTCTGTTGGAAGGCGCGGTCACGTTGTTCTTCGCGTTTGTCGAGGCGATCCCGATTGTCGCGCTTGAATTGCTGAAAGCCGGGAAGCAACTGGTCGAAGCGAGTTTGAAGAGCGTTAAGGATTTGCCGGATCGCCTCAAAAAACTGTTCTTGAACGCATGGGATAAGATCAAAGAAGTCTTTGCGAAAGTCCCTGAATTCTTCAAAGAAAAATTCGATGCGGCGGTTGAAAAACTGAGTAGCGTTAAGGATGCGTTCAAGAAGGTTTTCGAAGACATCTGGACGGGAATCAAAAACACGTTTTCCGGCGTTGCTGAGTGGTTCAAGGGTACGTTCTCCGGCGTGATTACCGTTCTGAAAACGCCGATCAATTTCATGATTCGCGGCATCAACACAATTATTGATGCGTTGAATTTGCTTTCGTTCGACGTGCCGGACTGGATTCCGGGAATCGGCGGCAAGCATTTCGGCTTCCAGATCAGCCATATCAACGAACTTGCAAGGGGCGGCGTTCTTGAAAGAGGACAGCGCGGCTTCCTTGAAGGCACTGGCGCGGAGGCTGTCGTGCCGCTTGAAAACAACAAGAAATGGATTGCGGCGGTCGCACGGGATATGGCAAAGGAATTCGGATTCGGCGGCAACGGAATCGGCGGCAACAGTTATTCTCGAAATGCGGGATATAATTACACGCAGATTATCAATGCGCCGAAAATGCCGAGCCGAATTGAACTGTATCGGCAGACGAAGAATTTGCTTGCGCTGACGGCAGAGGGGGCGAATTGATGTTTACTGCAAAAATTCGTAATGCGCTCGGCGAAACGCTGACGCTGACCGGGCGCGAGGCGGCGTATCAAATCACAAGCATCCGGGGGCTGAATCCCCCGGGTGCGGTCGTGAACATTTCATCAATCGCGGGGATGGACGGCGGCGTTTTTAATTCGTCGAAACTTGAAACGCGAAACATCGTTATCACTCTGCGGATCAACGGCGATGTTGAGCAGAACCGCATCTATCTTTACCGTTTTTTCAAGACGAAAGAAAACTGCACGTTCTTTTTCAAAAACGGTTCGCGTGATGTATCCATTGACGGCTATATTGACACGTTCGAAGTCGATCTCTTTCAGCGAGGCCAGACGGCGCAAATATCCATCGTCTGTCCTCAGCCGTATTTTCACGCGCTCGACGAGATCATGCAGAATTCGTCCAATGTCACGCCGCTGTTCACGTTCCCGTTCACGATTAATGCGGGGTCGCCCGTTGTGATTTCTTCGCTTGATGATTCCGCGCTTGTCATTATTTCCAACAATTCAGAAACCGGGACGGGGCTGAATGTCGAGGTGAATTTTGGCGAGGCTTGCAATCTTTTCGAACTGAAAAATACGACGAGCGGAGAGGGAATGAAATTCGCATATTCGTTCGAGGATGGGGATTCGCTTCTAATTGACACGAATTCAGGGCATAAATCTGTCCGGCTGATTCGCGGCGGCGTAATTTCTCCGTTGCTTTCCGCGCTTCAAATCGGATCGGCGTTCTTCCAGCTTCTTCCCGGTGATAATGTGTTTGAGTATCTTGTAGACGGCTCCGAAAATCCGTCGGCGGTGAACATCATCTTCCGCTATCGGACATCGTATAGGGGGGTATGATGAACGCTATCGATATCTATGTGCTTGACCGAAATCTGAATGTCATCGGAATTATCGACGCATATAAATCGCTCATCTGGGCTGAAAGATATTACGACCTCGGCGATTGCGAATTGTACTGCTCCGCGCTTCCGCAGAATGTTGCTATGCTTCACAGCGGAAACTATCTCATGCACGGCGCGAACGGTTCGATCTGCCGGATCAACAAAATTGAAATTGACACCGATGCGGAGAACGGCGATTACATCATTGCCTCTGGTGTGAATGCGCAATCGCTTTTGGATCAGCGAATAGTCTGGAACACGATGACGGCATACGGAAACGCCGAAACATTTATTCGTAAAATGGTTGACGGTGCGCTTGGCGCAACGGCTGATGCTTCGCGGCAGATTAAGGATTCCGGCGGGAATTTGATGTTCACGCTCGGCGCGGCGGCAGGATTTACGGACGGCCTTTCCGAACAAGTTTCCTACAAAAATGTTGGCGAAAAGTTGAGGGAATACGGTCGGCGTTTTGGTTGGGGCTATCGCGTTTTGTACAATGCCGGGAAACTGGAATTTTCCCTTTACTCCGGCACAAATCGAAGCGACAGCGTGATTTTCTCGGATGATTTTGAAAATCTTAGCACTACAAAATATATCCGGGATGAATCCAAAATCGGCAATTTAGCCGCGATCCTTGGCGAAGGCGAAGGCGCGGAACGTATGCGGATGGATGTCGGCGAGGCTACGGGCATCGAACGGCATGAGATATATGTTGACGCGCGGGACATCTCGAAGGAAATCACGTTCGGCGAATTACTTGCGGCGTACCCTCTCATCGAAGACGGCGGCGAGGGCTACATTGGCAACTTGGCGTATTTCCTGCGCGTTTTGGATATCGAGATCATCAGCCAATATCAGCGTGATTGGCTTGTCAGTGAATATCACGGGCAAGGGCAATTTATCACAATCGGCGGGAAGGAATATTTCGAGGTCACTGACTGGTGTATCGCAACGTGGGAAGGCGATCCAAACCCGAACCCCGACCAGACCGTGACGCTTGACCAGCTTCTTTATATCACTTATCTTCTCGCAAGAGGGGAAAACAAACTATCGGAATATGGCGTCGTGACATCCTTTGAGGGAGAGGTTGAACCGAACACGACATTCGTTTTCGGGCAGGATTATTTTCTCGGCGATATCGTGACAGTACAGAACGCATACGGCATATCAGCACAGGCGAGGATCACGGAAGTGGTCGAGGTGTACGATGATTCCGGCTTTTCGGTAGAACCAAAATTCGAATACATTCAGACGGAGGCGTAATAATGGCAGATCAGAATTTTTCCGTAAACTGCGGATTTTTTGACGCGCAAGACGATGACCGCACCTATAGCGCGGAGGACATGAACAGGCCGTATTCGCGGATTGTAGCGGATGGAGTTTTCGCTACTCCTTCCGGTGTAGCAAGCGACGATTTGCAGACGATTGCAAGCGGCGCGGGGCTTCAAGTGACTGTTCTTCCCGGTCAGGGGATTTTCGCCCGTAAATGGTTTGAGAATCCGGCGAGTATCGTGATTACCGTCCCGGCGAATACCTCTCTTTATACTCGCGTCGATTCTGTACTTGCGCAAGTTGATACCCGTGTTGCGGGTAGAGTGGGGCGAATCGTTTACAGGACTGGCGAAACGGCGAACACGCCGCCGGATATCAACACGGTTTCCGGCGTTATCGAATTCCGGCTTGCGAATGTATCTGTCGCTCCTTCTGCGTCGGTGATTTCTACCGCGAACATCACCGACCTTCGTGGAACGGCTTCCTGTCCGTGGGTGGCCGGGCTGATTCGAGAGGTTGATACTTCGACGCTGTTTGCACAGTATCAAGCGGCCTATGCCGCCTACTATGCACAAGCCACGGCTGAATTCGAAAGCTACACCGCAATTCAGCGGCAAGCATGGCGGGATTTCATGGATAGTCTCACGCAGGAGATCACCGCCGCTACAAACGTGCTGACATTCCGTCACGCGCAAACTACGCAGAGCGCGGGGACGGTCTATCCAATCGGCGTTGCATCTTACGACCCGGAAACTGACATTTTGCAAGTCTACAAAAACGGCTTGCTATGCGTACTTGGTACGGACTACACAGCCGACGGGCAAAACATCACTTTCTCCGAGGTCGTGACCGCCGGGCAGACAATCGAATCCGTTGTGCTGAAATCGGTGATTTCGTCCGACATTGCTTCGGTGGAATCGTCTATCCAGACGCTTGATGCGAAAATCAGCGGGAGCGGTTGGATTTATCCCGCGCTCGGATCAAATTTCTCGGCCTATGAAACCGGGTCGGAAGTGGCTGTGCAAAAATTCGGAAACATGGTATTTCTTCGCGGAAGGATCAAGGGAAGCACGGCGGTCAACACGTACGCAATTTGCACGCTCCCGGAGGGATACAGGCCGACCGCTCCGCACATCTATCCCGTTTCGTGGATCACTGGAAGCACCGTTCCCGGAACTGGCGCGGTTCGCATCGGAACGGACGGCGTTGTGCAAGTCGTTGCGAAGGGCGGCTCTCCTACTACGGCGAACGCGCTTCTGCTTGACACATCATTCTGCGTGAACTGAGCCTATTGCCCATGAGGTGAAAAGGCCTTCGAAGGGGTGTCCCATACGGGACGCCCTTTTTGCTTGAAAAAAGTGAAAAAATCCCCAAAAACTTTCGCAAAAAGGTATTGACTTTGTACCGAAAGTATGGTACAATATATACAGAAACAAGGGAAGCGGGAACCATACAAAGGGAGGAAAACATAATGAAGAGAACATTCAGAATTTACGGACGCGAAGGCCACTCGTTTAGATTTGCACATTTCAAATCTGAAAACTACGACTTTTCTATCGGACCGTGGGCGCGCCCGATGCAGATGCGCGTTTCCAACAGCGACGAAACCGGAACGACGGCCTATAGCGAAGTCACAATCACTGCGCCGACGGATGCGGAGATCATACATGAACTCTGGGCTCAGATCGATGACGGCATCTTCGAGGATTGCAGAAGCGGAAGAGTGACCGAGATCGTAGACGGCAACGAGATCGATGTCGAGTATCCGATAAATTAAAAGGGGGGAAAATCACATGAACAAAATTATCAACGGCAAACGCTACAACACCGAGACGGCAGAACTGATTGACAGCTACTCAAAATTCAGCGGATTCGAGTATATTCACGAGGAACTTTACCGCAAGCGCACAGGCGAATTCTTCATCTACGGCAAGGGAGGCCCACGGAGCAAATATGCTCAGCGCGTCGAGCAGAACACATGGCGAGGCGGCGAGGGAATTACGCCGCTGACAGAAGACGAGGCAAAAGCATGGCTTGAGAAATGTTCCGACGCAGAACATTATGAGGCGTGTTTTGAAGTGATCGATGAGACGCCGAGCGTCCTGCGCGTTGACCTTGCACCGTCCGAAATGGCGCGTCTCAGACAGGCCGCGCTGAAAGACGGCCGTTCGATAGCCGATGTGGTGCGACAGCTGATCGCGCTGAAACTCGACTGAACTGACAGCAAAGCCCCCCCGATATATGTATAAGTAACAGAATATACATTTGTTACTAATTTGTTACTAACCGCCCGTATTTTCTGGTAGTTTACGGTAATTAGTTTAGCAAATAAACAATAAAAAGCCCAATAAAATCAAGCATTTACGGGCTTTTCCAAGATACGGTATTTCCTATTTTTGTTATTGTACAATACAGGCAAAAATCAAAAAAGCCCTATAAATAAAGGGCTTTTTCTGATTGTGTTACTATTCAGTTACTAATATAATATCGGCTAAGTCAAAAGCGCAATCGTTTCTCGCAATTGATCGAGCGTCTTGTGCGTATATGTGTTTTCGCCCGTTCCGGGCGATTTGTGTCCCATAATCCGGTCGATGCAGATGTGATTCGCTCCTGCGTTGTCAAGCCGTGTTCTGAACGTGTGGCGGCATTCGTGCGGCACGTGCTTCATCCCGAGCGATTGCATGAGAACCGAGAACGCATTTCGGTGCTGATGTTCTTCGATCTTCTTGCCGTTGATCTCAAATAGATATGTTCCGGGCGCGGCGGCACTGGCTTTCACGATTTCTGCGATTCTCGGATGCACAGGCACGATTCGATTCTTCCCGGCGGCGGTCTTCACGCCGCCCGTCAGCGTCATTTCTTTGGCGTCGAAATCTGATTTTTTCAGCGAAAGAAATTCCGTTGACCTGAATCCGGTGTAGAGCAGAACAAGAGCGGCATCGGCATATTCGTCGTGCTGATGCTCCCACAGTGTCTTTATTTCGTCATCGGTGAAGATTTGGCGCGGCGCGGGGGCGATCGATTCACCGTGCAGAAGATCGGAATTCTTTCGGCTAATGATTTCCAATTCGAGCGCGTAATTGTCAAGGCGCGTCCATAAGGCGCGGATCGCGTTTTTAGTGGCGTAACCTTTTCCGCAATCATCAATCGTTTTCTGCATCATGTGGGATTTGATTTTCGCGTAGATCGTTCCATCGAGATCGGAAATGTAGTTGTGCGCGGTTTTGCTCTGCCGCTGAATTGCGGTGGAGATTTTTTTATTTTCTAAAAATCCGGCGTAAACCTCGCCGAGCGTCGCGGTGGCCGCATCCAGATTCCACGGCGTTTTGTTATATTCGGCGAGGATTTGCAAGGCCTGTTTTCGTGTCTCGGCATAGCCGATTACCTTCTGCTTGCCGGATGATCCCTCGCGGATCATATACGGGCGGCGGCGTTTCCCTTGCAATCGTGTGATGCTTCCATAGCCGTTCGGGTTTTTCATCGTTTTATTTTTCTCCGTAAAAGATAATCGCTTTCCGTGCAAAATCCTCGGTCACGCAGAATTCCTCGGCGATCTGGTAGGGATAGATCATGCCGCGCCTGACGGCACGGAGGAATGCGGAGCGGGGAATCAGCTTGCGGATTGCCCATTCATCAGCGCGTCTTTCGTGCTTGCCGCGGACATCATCGGCGGCGTAAAAATTATAGAACGCGCCGCGCTTGCAGTGTCCGATTTCGTGCGCGATCTGAACGCGCAACAGGCATTCCGTGCGCGGAGAGGGATCAATGCCGATGTAACACTGTCCTGAATCGTCCATCATACTGCATGATTCTGCGCTGGGCATCCGAAAGGCGTCAACATGGTAGCCAGCGTTGACGGCATAGCGGATGAGATCACCGCTTGTACTTCTGCTTGACGAATTCCGCAAAGGCCTTTACCTCATTCCACATTTCTTCCGTGACTTCTCCATCGCCGCCGAAAAGCGCGACTTTCGCTATATCGGACGGAGTGGGCTGTGCTACGGATTTTTCGCGTTCCATCGGGACATCAAGCCCCATCAGCCATGATTCAGAAACATTCAGCGCAAGCGCAAGCGAGTGTATTGCGTCCTGCTTCGGCAGATATTTCCCGGTAACATAGTGCGAGATTCGCGCAGATGACATTCCGGTTATCCGCACAAGGTCGGCTGATTTCAGTGATCGGATGCGCATGGCTTCCTTGATTCGATCCTTGCAAGCGTCCATTTTTCTTTCTCCATATGTTTAGATTTTCGACACTATTATTATACACGATTCGCAAAGGAAATGCAAGAGGGTAAAAAAAATTTTCAAGAAAATTTGCAAAACCTATTGACAAGACGCTAAGGAAGTGGTATAATATTAGTAGAAACAAAGGAAACAGAAACACGGGGGCGCGGCAGACCCTACAAACCGCGGGAAGGAATTACTTATGGTATATACGATGGATATGTGGAACGCACAGTGGGAGGCGATCAAGAGACAGCGCGCGGGGCTCCGCAAGCTGAATGGAATGCGGATCGTTCGCAAGGGCTACGAGTACAGAATCACCTATCATGACAGTCCAGTGGAGCCATGGTTTGATATTGACTATCGCAGACAGGGAACGCGGAACTTTATGCCATTCAGGTACTGCAAGGCCTGCGACGTGGACGCGAACGGTGCGCTTGAACGCATCAAATCCTACATTTACGCAGAGTGACGGGGAGCAATCCCCGGTAATGCGGGAGCGCGAAAGCGTTGCGGTCACAACCCCCGCAATCAAGGGAGCGGAAAACCATATAAACCGCCGAAAGGATCTTAACATATGTCACACGCAGTTGAAACGATGATGAGCGTCCGGGAGAAACCTTGGCACTACGAAATGACGAAGGATGTGACGAAGATCATCCAAAACGCGCCGAACTCCTATGAAGCCCTTGTAGCCGCCGGGCTGAATTGGGAAGTTGAGGCGAAGCCCGTTTCCGTTGCCGGAACGGCTGATGCGATCCCGAACTACGTTGCGAACGTGCGCAACAGCGACGGCAAGGTGCTGGGGATCGTGACGAACCGCTACAAGATCGTGCAGAACGTGGAAGCCTTTGCATTCACGGACACGTTGATCGGCGGCGATGTCCGGTATGAGACGGCTGGGAGCCTGTTCGGTGGCCGGAAGGTCTGGATGCTGGCGCGGCTCGGTGATCGGAAGATTGCCGGAGATGAGACGGAGCAGTACCTTTGCTTCTCCAACACGCACGACGGCACTGGCGCGGTGAACGTGATGGTGACGCCCGTCCGGGTGGTCTGCAACAATACGCTGAACATAGCGGTCTCGGCGGCAAAGCGCACGTGGAGCGTTCGCCATGTGGGCGATATCAATTCCAAGATAGCCGAGGCGAAGCGGTGCCTTGAACTGGCTGACGAGTATATGGACGCGCTGGATGTCCGGGCGGTCGAGATGGCGAACATCACGATTGACGAGGATGCGCTGATGAAAGCCCTCGGCAAGGTGTTCGGCAAGGTGGACGAGGACGCTTCCGACCGGGAGAAGCGGAACAATCAGAAAAAGTACGACGATTTCACGGTGTGCTATCTCGCGCCGGACATTGCGAAATTCCATGGAACGGCGTGGGGCGCGGTCAATGCGATGGCTGATTACATCGACCACGGCGAACCCGGCAGACAGAGCGCGAATTACGCAGAAAACAACTGGGCGCGGATTATGGGTGGACACGCGATGCTTGATGATTTCGCCGCCGCGCTTGCCGGGAAGCACTAAGCAATCCGTCTGGCCTATCGGACACATACGGGGGATATGGCGGTTTAGCATAAGGGCGGGGAAACGCCCCCTGCAAAGGAAGTGCGCCGGATAGTTAATCCGGAGGCGCGGGTTCGATTCCCGCAACTGCTTACATAGCGGCATGGTTCAGCGGTTAGAACTCCGGTCTTTGAAACCGGGAACGTGGGTTCGAATCCCACTGCCGCCGCCAGAATCACAGACGAAGGAGGTGTAGAAATTGCCGAAATTTGCATACGATTATAGCAAACTGAGAGGACGGATTCGTGAGATTTACGGAACGCAAGAGAAATTCGCTGACGCAATGCGGATTTCGAACACATCGATTTCCGCTAAGCTGAACGGGAAAGTCGAGTGGACGCAGGACGAGATGCTTGCCGCTGTGAAATGTCTTGCTTATGGAAATGACGAAATTCCTGTGGTTTTTTTTACCGTGAAAAACTAAAGAAATTTAGTAAATCGCAAAAAGTAAAAGTAAAGGAGAACACAAATGAACACAGAAAAGCGACGATGTATTCCGGTTGAGGTTGCGGCGCGGCTGATGCACAAGTCACCGCGATTCGTTCAGGAAGGCTTGAAAAGCGGCGCGTTGCCGTTTGGATATGCCGTAAAGCTGGCGAGATGGAGTTTTTACATCAACGCCGAAAAATTCACTGCTGAAACCGGGATCGAAGTCCCGGAGAAACTTATGGAGGATCACAGAAAATGCTAATGCTGAAAATACTGCCTCTGATTCTTGCCGCCGTGATTGGCGGCTCTGACGAGACACAGGACGCAACGATCACGGTGCGGACGGTTACGCCGGAGAATGCCGCGACGGCAAGGGCGTGGACAGAGGATGAAGACGAGGCCGCGCGCTACATTGCGAAAACGCTATACGGTGAATGCCGTGGATGCACACAGACGGAGCAAGCCGCCGTTGCATGGTGTATTCTGAATCGTGTGGATTCTGAGGAACGGTATTTCCCGGATGATATCGTGTCGGTAATCACGCAGAAATATCAATTCGCAGGATATCGGGAGAAAAATCCTGTGACGGCTGAACTGCTCGGGATGGCATACGATGTGATGTTCCGGTGGCTGGCAGAGAAGGACGGCGAGACGAACTGCGGACGGGTGCTTCCCGCAGAATACTGCTATTTCGTCGGCGACGGAAAGCACAACTATTTCACGGCGATCTGGCGCGGGAGCGACTTTTGGAACTGGACGCTCGAAACGCCTTACGAAAACTAAAAAAACTTATGGAGGATAAAATCATGAAGAGCAAAAAAGAAAGGAAGGCATGGACTGACGCAGAGGTTGACTTCCTTGTGGAGAATTATCTGTGGCTGGGCGCGAAAGAGTGCGCAAGGCAACTCGGGCGATCTGATTGCGCGGTGTGGCAGAAGGTGATGTCGAAAGATGTGCGGCGGCGCGTCGGATATAAGCGGATGCCTAAAAACGCGGCTCTCCCGGATGGGAAATTGGCGAGAGACA
Organism: Eubacteriales bacterium; assembly: GCA_045539595.1. Taxonomy (GTDB): domain Bacteria; phylum Bacillota; class Clostridia; order Oscillospirales; family CAG-272; genus SIG701. The sequence continues at coordinate 22,001 of JAZQFQ010000031.1, forward strand.
TCTATCTGGCGCGCAACGTGAATCCAGCCGTTCCGGCTGTCGCTGAAAATCCTGTTAGGCTATGCGACATTCTCTCCGCGCTCGATGATCTTGAAATGATCGGGATCACCGAGGACAAGTTGCAAGACTTGACGGTTGATGAAATCTTGCGGATGCGCGGAATGGCCGTGCAGATGCTTGAAATTATGCAGAAATAAAAAGGAGAAAAAATCATGATCGATCTGAGTACGCTTCCGGTTGCCGAATGGCTGAAACTGAACGCATCGTTGCAACTGAAAAAGAATCGCCTCCGCGCGGAACTTGCGACGCGAGGCATCCTCAAACGAGATGGCGAAAACAAATTTGATCGATATTCGTACTTCTCGGAAGCGCAGTATAAGAATCTGTTTACCGAACTGTTCTCCCGGCACGGGCTTGAACTGAAATTCGACGAACTGGCGTATGACACATACGAAGGGACGGAGAAACAGCAGAACGGACGGATGCCGCGCATCTGCTTCTACCTGATGGATGTGGAAACCGGATTCTATGAAGCGACGGCGATCACCGCCGAGGGCATGGATAAAGGCGACAAGGCAGGATATAAGGCATACACTGGCGCGCTGAAATATTTCCTTGCGGACACGTTCATGGTTGCGACAGGTGACGATCCAGAGAAGGATTCACCGGAGCAGACGGCCAACGTGAAGCAGGAGCGTCCAGCGGCAATTCCGGCGGCGGCGAAGACCGCATCTCCCAGACAGATCGAGGTGCTTCTGAAATGGTATCAAGGCGAAAACCTTGCGAAACTGCTTGCGGCGAACGGCATTGCGACAATCGAGCAATTGCCGATGGCGAAGGCGTCCGAACTGATCCAGAAACTGACCGCGAAGGCGGCAAATGAGCAGAAGGAAGGAGCAGAGGCATGAGCGAAGAAAAATGCGTTGCCATTGTGCAGGAGGGAGATCACTACACGATTTCCAAGACGGTTGCGTCTCAGCTGATCGCCATCGAGAAGGAAGCGAAGCGGCTTGACGAGATGAAGCGATCGATTTACGGCACGATCCTTTCCGGGATGGAAGAGCATGGAATCGAGAAAATCATCATGCCCGGAATCACCGCGACTTACGTTGCGGGATTTGACAAGGAAATTTTTGATACTAAAAATTTCCGTGCAGAAAACCCGGCGATCTACGACGCTTACGTGAAAATCTCAAAGGTGAAACCGAGCGTGAGAATCACGGTGAAGGACGGCGGCGATGACTGAGGATTTCTGCGTAGACATCCGGGGCGTGACGCTGGAATATTACGAGAACGAGCATTTGTATCTTGCGGACGGCGTAATCGTGCCGTCGATCTCCGAGATTGTGAGAAGCGTTTTCCCGAGCAAATACGCACACGTAGATGAGGAAACGCTTAGGCGCGCGTCTGAGAGAGGGACGGCGGTTCACAAGGCGATTGAGGAATACTGTTGCACAGGATCGGCGGCAGATATCCCGGAGGTGAGAAACTTTCGATTCCTTGAGCGGCAATATGAATTCGATGTTGAGGAAACGGAATGCCCGGTGCTGTTGTTTGATGACGGCGTTCCGGTGGCGGCGGGTCGGTTTGACATTGCGCTGAATATGCGCGGGAAAATGGCGTTGGCCGATATCAAAACGACCGCGACGCTCGATAAATCGTATCTTGCGTATCAGCTAAATTTCTATCGGCAAGCGTGGATCGATTCGGCCGAAGAGGACGCGGGTGCGCTATACGGAATCCATCTGCGAGGTGAGACGGTGCGGCGGCTTGTGGGAATCCCGCTGATGCCGCGTGAACAGATCATGGATGTACTGCATAATTTTCAAAAGCAAAAAAACAAAGGAGAAAACACATGAATTACGTATTTCTGATCGGTAGAATGACGAGAGACGCAGAACTCAAAAGGACGAACAGCGGGGTTTCCGTTGTGAACTTCTGCCTTGCCGTGCCGCGCAAGAAGAAGGACGCCGGGGCTGACTTCATCCCATGCTCGGCATTCGACAAACTCGCGGAAATCATTTCGACCTATGCGCACAAGGGTGATCGAATCAGCATTGCCGGACGGCTGTCTTCGAGAAACTACGAATCGGACGGCAGAAAATCCGTGCAGTACGATGTGCAGTGCGATGCGGTTGAATTCCTTGAACCGAAGCGGGAGGGCGGCGGGGAGGCCGCTCCCGCGCCGGAATTCCGGGAGGTAAACAGCCCGGATGAATTGCCGTTCTGATGATCGGCAAGCCGGAAGAGGTTGCGCGCTGGCTGTGGTCGCAGGACCGGGAAACGCTTTTCGAGATCAAACCATATCGAGAGAAGCGTTCCCGGAACGCGAACTCCTATGCATGGGCGTTGATGGGTCAGATCGCCGACGCGCTGAGGACTGACAAGGATTCTGTATATCTTGAGATGTTAAAAAGATACGGGCAATCCGAGATGGTCAGCGTCCGGAGCGATATCGATGTGAGAGGATTTTTCAAATACTACGAACTGGCCGGGACTTCCCGGCTGAACGGAAAAGAATTCTCGCATTATCGTGTATACAAGGGATCGTCCGAATACGACACTCGCGAGATGGCCGTGCTGATTGACGGCATCGTCTCCGAGGCACAGGAGATGGAGATCGAAACGCTGACGCCGAAGGAACTGCAATTCCTGAAAGATGAATGGAGAAACGAATGAGCAAGTACGGAAACCGCAAGGCGTTCGTTGGCGCGATGGTGTTTGATTCACGGCTCGAAGCGCGGCGATATCACGAACTGCTGTTGATGCAGAAGGCGGGGATCATCCGCGATCTGAGAACGCAAGTGCCGTTTGAACTCCAACCATCCTTCAAGAAGGGCGGGAAGACGATACGGGCGATAACTTACAAGGCCGATTTCATGTACACCGTTTGCGGCACAGGATCAACCGTTGTCGAGGACACAAAGGGTTTCAGGACGGAGGTCTACAAGATTAAGAAAAAATTATTCGAGTACAAATTTTCAGACTTAACAATCAAGGAGGTTCAGCGATGAGGGAATACACGCAGAATTATAGGGTTCTCGAATACATGATAACGCACGGCGGCATCACATCATTCGAGGCGTTCACGGAATTGGGAATCACGCGATTGTCTGCAAGAATCAAAGATTTGCGCGACGAGGGTGTGCAGATCGAACGGCTATGGGAAACCGGGAAAAACCGGGATGGTGATGATGTGCGGTACTGCAGATATCTTTTGAAACCAAAAAATAAAGAAGAGAAGCGGGGGTAATAGCGTGAGCCACGAAAGAATCAACGACGATAATTATTTTGTGGTTCACGGATGGATGATTAAGCGTCTCGGCCTTAGAGGCACGAAACTACTGATCTATGCTATTATTTATGGTTTTTCGCAAGACGGCGAATGTGAATACTCCGGCGGTATCAATTATCTATGCGATTTCTGCGCTGTGAATTCTCGGCATACAATAATCAATGCGCTGAACAATCTGACGGAAGATGGATTGATTTTGCGGAACGAAACCAAAGTAAACGGCGTGAAATTCGTGCGGTATAGCGTGAACCGCGCAATGATTCCCATGTACAATAATTGCACTGGGGGTGCAAAAATTGCACTGGGGGGGTGCAAAAATTGCACTGGGGGTAGTGCAGAATTTGCACCCAATAAAGAAATATATAAAGAAATAAATAAAGAAAGTATACTGGGGACACACACGCAGAAGGAGACAGCGAAGCGATTCTCACCGCCTACCGTTGAGGAAGTCGAAGCATACTGCCGGGAGAGGCAGAACGGGATCGACGCGCGGCGGTTCGTTGACTACTACACGGCCAACGGCTGGAAGGTTGGCAAGAACGCTATGAAAGATTGGCGCGCCGCCGTGAGAACGTGGGAAAGGAATCAGACGCAAGGAGGCAGACAGGCCGCGCAGGAGAGCGCGGGATCTTTTGAAACGGATGAATTCTTTATGGCGGCGGTAAACGCGCAAAGAAGGGAATCATGATGGAATATGAATATCTGGATCAAGAAGGAATTGACAACCTCGTTCAGGCGATCTACAGACAGGCGGTGCTTGACTACGTTGCCGCGCTGATCGCTCGGGAGTATTTTCTGACGCGAGATGTAGAGACATTTCTTGACGCCGGGCATTATCTGATCGACCGGAAGCAAGGCGCGTATATCGCCGAGCGGTGCCAGAAGTGGGTGAACGATGCGAGGGAGAGCATCGAGGCGGTGCTTAACGGCGCGGAAAACAAGGTGCGGGTGCCGAAGGCATCGATCGAATGGACGATCTACAAGCTGATGATCGGCGCGGACTATTCCGGGAAAATGAAGTGGAGAACGGAGATGGGCGTCGGACGAATCATAATGAAAAGGAGAAACGCAGATGGGTCGTGGGGTTGAGCATCCGGAACACTACAAGGCAGAAAACCTTGAATGCATTGAAGTGATGAGGAAGGTCTACGGTGATGTAGCGGTCTACCATTTCTGCATCTGTAACGCTTTCAAATATGTTTGGCGTTGCGAAAAAAAAGACAGTTTTTCGCAGGATGCGGAAAAAGCGGCGTACTATCTCGGATATGCCGAGATCATCAAAGAAAGTCTTGGAGGGTAAAAAATCATGGGGAAACATGACATGGGACGAATCTCAGATGAAGAACTGTACAGGGAACTCAGCGCGGATATCGACTATCCGTGCCAGTACTGCAAAGCGAAAGACCGGGAAACGTGCGGACGGAAAGAATGCGGAATCTGGCTGAGTTGGTTTGCAAAATCATGGAAGAAAATTAGAAAGGCGGTCGGGAAGGAATGAGAATCTACTATTGCGATGTCTGCGATGAAGAAATTACTGAAACAGAATTGATTGTTCAATTGATTGTTTCGGATGGGAATATTGAGAAAATTGATTTTTGCCGGAAGTGCTACGAAAAAATAATAAATGCAAATAAAAAATATAAGACGGAGGCGAATGACCATGCCGAGATACATTGATGCGGACGCGCTCCTTGAGGAAATCAAGCCGGGAAAAATTATGTCTTCCGACAGGACGCATAAAATATTCCGCAAGGTGCACTGCAAAGCGTACTTGCAGAAATTCTCGGACGGCGTTCACCTTGAGTGCTTCGAGATAGAGCCCGAAAGCGGCGCAGAGATTCCGACAACGCTCAGCAGATGGAGTGTCGACAAAAATATCAAGGTAACTGCGTGCCGCTGGGAAGAGGAAATCAAAGACTTGTCGGCATGCGAAGGAGAGTACGTAGTAAAACAGTACAGGCGTCGTGTAGAAGAGGAATTCGACGGTTTTCTCGTTGGGGTCACTCGAATTACAACGAGCGCAAAAATCGGAACTGATTGGTCTACTGATCGCTTTTGCGATTCATACACGGAATACATGCACCTATTCAAACAACCCAACACGGAAAAAGTGGCTGTCGTATATTTCAAAAACAACGTGAAGCGGTATGTTCCGCTCGAAGACATTAAATACGTGGGGCTGGTGAATGATGGCAACGAATCACTGCGCCGATGGAGGAAAATGACATGACGATCACGCTTATGAAACACAAACTCTCACGCTTCTGGCGGTACTACATTCTCGGCCGATATCACTGCCATAACTGCCCGTACAGTTGGGAAAAACGCGGATACGAAGACGCAGACGCCGGGTGCTACATATTCGGCGAACTCCGCGATTCGTGCCGCCTTCTCCCGCCGTTCAGGTTTCTGATCGGCTGGCCGATGCGAAAGAAATACCGCTACCTGATGAACCACGAATACGATGATTATGAGGAATTCATATCTGAGAGAGACGATCAAGAGTTTCATGTCCATTCATCGTTGGCGAAGTATTTGAAAAAACATGGGTACATCGTTCTGAAAGCGTGGAACATCGATCTGCCGGAAGAGGTAACGCCGTTGATCGTGCCGCCGGAGGATTTAGACCAGATGTACACACTCGCGGACGATATGCGAGACATATTTACGCCGCCGTTTGAGCCGCTGAAAACACGGTGGAAAAATCTGATTAAGGCGACATGGAAGCGATTCATGATGATTTTCAAGCCATATTTCGACAAGTGAAGAGGGGTCGAATGATATGGAAGCGTTGATCGGGATTGGTATCGGAATCGTCATAGTGGTGTGCCTATTGCCTTACATGGCGTTATGGAGGCTTCATGAAATCGCCAACAGCGTGGAAGAAATATGCGGACAATTGAAAAAGATAGCTGAGAAGGAGGACAAGAAGTGAAACCGATATATGAGCCGAAAGGAAAAGCGAAAGAATACGGCGATCTGGCAATTAACATTTACACCGGATGCCCTCACAGGTGTTTCTATTGCTTCGCTCCCTTAGTGCTAAGACGCAACAAAGAAGAATTCCATTCGCACATTGAACCGCGTCCGGGAATCGTGCAAGCAGTTAAGAATCAGATTGAGCGCGAGCACATCACCGGAAAACTTATCCATCTATGCTTCACATGCGATCCCTATCCGACCGGGTATGACAGCACAGCGACGCGGGAGATTATCAAGATCATCAAGGACAGCGGGAACCATGTTCAGATTCTAACCAAAGGCAACGGAAGCAGAGACTTTGACCTTCTTGATGAAAATGACTGGTACGGAATTACTGTTGTTGGAAGAACGTAAACGCCTTCATGCTAAACTGGATGCTGATTTTCTCCACGTTAATGTGCAGAACGCCGGAAGGATGGAGGAAGAAAAGGAGGAAGAAAAATGAAAGCTTATAAATGTGATAGGTGCAATAAATATTTCAGTGAGAATGATTTGTATGAATACATAGGGAATCATGGCCCGATTCTATATGTAACAACTGCGCCCGAAAGACAAGCCGACCGATGTGACCGTACATTCGATCTTTGTCCAAAATGTATAATGGCTTTGGCCGATTGGGTAAGGCAGAAGGAGGAAGAAAAATGACAGCGGAAAAACTACTTGAAATATGGGCCGAAAGTTGCAAGGAAAATGACGATTGCGATAGATGCTTCTTTGCTGAAATCTGTCCGTATGATATGCCGAGAAATCAGATAGAGAAGCTCACAGCGGAGGAAATCAAATCTTTCGTAGAACGCGCTGAGGAAAAATTCGGAGAAACAGAAGACCATTTTCTTGATACTAAGAAAATGGCGCGTGAAGATCATCATAGTATCGGAATCTTGCTTGATGAAGGTGCGAAGATGCCGACGAGGGCGCACGACGCGGATGCCGGATTCGATCTTTTTGTCAAGGTCAACGCAAAAAGCGTTGTAATCGGAGCTGGATGCAGTGCGATCTTTGACACTGGCGTTCACATCGCAATCCCGCGAGGGTGTGTCGGGTTCTTGAAGTCAAAGAGCGGCCTGAATGTGATTTACGGGATTGTCAGCGAGGGCGTGATAGATAGCGGGTACACGGGAAGCATTTGCGTCAAACTGTACAATCACGGATTGCAATCATACAGGGTGCACCCCGGAGACAAGATATCTCAGCTTGTGATTCTGCCAATCATTACTCCGGAACTTGAAATCGTGGATAGCCTTGACGAGACGGAGCGCGGAGATAAAGGCTTCGGGAGCAGTGGAAAATGAAGCGCGTTGCATCGTTCCTGTGTGAGTTTGCGGCGGCAGTTTACTGCCTCTGCCTTGTCCTCGCTCTGTGGTGGCTCGTTTCTGCCGTGAGTGGGACATACACACCGCCGTGGATGGTTTCGCCGTTTCTGGTGGTTCTGTGCGGCTCCTGCGCGGTGCTTCTTTGCGGCGCGGTGTGCCTTGCGCTGGTATTGGCACGGAAGCGCAAGCGTCCGAGAGGGCGGCGTCTTGGGTACGTTTCACGGGAAACGATACAGGCGATTTCGCCGGGAGGAATTGCAAATGGAATTGACGCCGGAGGTAGTGCGGAAAATCGTTGCCGCGACGATAGATGAATTGAGGCGGTGCGGTGCGCTGAGACCGCTTGCAGATATCGCGTATACTGAAATTCTCTCCGTCCTCGCCGCCTATTACGGCGGCGGGGAAACGGAGGGGAAAATCACGGACGCGCTAAAGAGCATCGAGAGCGATGCTTATTACAAAATAATTCCGCTGAATTTCCGCTATGGCTACTCGCTCGAACGGATTGCGGAATTATATGGGGCCGATATCTCGACTATCAAGCGAAACAAAAAAAGGCTGTGTATAGCACTTTACGAAAAATTGAATGGATGAAGGGGAAGGAAATATGAACGTGAAAATCAGAAGCAAGGATATTCCGCAGGAGAAGAAGGATGCGTGGGAGAGGGAAAAGGCGGGGTATCTGGAAGAATTACGGCGGCACGATTTCGAGCAGTTGCAATGCATTCTAACGATGCGAACTATCTGCGCGGCGTTTCTCGCCGCCGACGATCAGGAGATTATGAGCAAGGCACAAGTGAAGCGGTTCGTTGAGGGGATGATGGAAATCATGAGCGGAGAATCTTTCGATTTCCTTTCCCGGAAAGAATGGGCGCGAGACGGAAGCGATCCTGTCACGGATTCGATGCTTTGCGAAATGTCGCGGCGCGGTATGTATGTAAATTTCAAGAACGTGGCCGGGTATCACTCGCTAGATGAGATTGCGAGGCGGCTTGGGAAAAAATATGAACGCAGTGAAAATGCGGAGGGGATCGATTACGCGATTGGGCGAAAATAGAAAGCAAAGAAAAAGCCGTCCGAGTGATCGGGCGGCTTTCCCTTTGGAAGGCTTTATGGAAGGAAACACGCATGAGGAACCGGAAGGGAGTTCCTGTCTGCGATATTATTATAGCACGAATGAAATACGATGTCAACGGGGCAAGGGTGTGCGCTGGCGCGCCCTTGTCTTTTAATTTTTGGAATTATAAAATTATGTCAGATAACAAAAGGAGAGATTATATGCAGATCGAGGAAATGCGCGTCGCGGATTTGATTCCGTATGAAAACAATCCGCGCAAGAATGACGAAGCTGTGGAGGCGGTCGCGGCAAGCATCAAAGAATTCGGATTCAAAGTGCCGATTATCGTTGACGCTGACAATGTGATTATCGCCGGGCATACGCGGCTGAAAGCGGCGCAATTGCTCGGAATGAAGACCGTTCCGGTTATCCGAGCGGACGATCTGACTGATGAGCAAGTCAAGGCGTTTAGGCTTGTGGATAATAAGACGGCTGAACTCGCCGGGTGGGATTTTACTGCGCTTGAAGCAGAGATGGAAGAACTGGCTGACTTCAATATGGAGCGGTTCGGGTTTGAAGAAAGCTTGGAAAAAGCAGATACAGAAGAGAATCCGTATACGCAGAAAACCGATATTCCTCACTATGACGTCGTTGGGTTTATGGTTGGTATTCCCGATCTCGTCGATACAAAGAAAGCGGATGAAATAATCAAAGAAATTGACGAAGCGGACATCACTATCGAACAGAAGAATTTTCTCAGATTAGCCGCGCAAAGGCTGAATGTGTTCAATTACAAGATGATCGCGGAATACTATGCACAAGCAGACGAGAATGTGCAACGCATTATGGAAAAACTCGCGCTTGTCATTATTGATATCGATAACGCAATAGCAAACGGATATGTGAAACTGTCAAAGCGTCTTGACGCGATTATTGAAAACGATGCGTAATTACTGCGTGTTTATAATGTCTCATGGAAGAGCGGATCGTGTGTTCACATACAAAAGCCTTCGTGAACAAGGATATACCGGGCCGATAATCATCGTAATCGATACAGACGATGATCAGGGAGACGAATACAGAAGGATATTCGGAGAAAAGAATGTCGTTGCGTTCGACAAAAAAGAATACGAAAGAAAAATGGATACTGGCGACATTTCTGGGAGTATGAAATGCGTCGTTTTCGCCAGAAATGCTTGCTTTGATATTGCCGATCGTCTTGGGTATGATTATTTTATTGAAGCCGACGATGACTATAAATCATTCAATTATCGATACACAAAAGATGGAATGCATCTTGGATCAATGGAATTGCACAGGCTTGACGATGTATTTTCAGCGATGTTCGATTTTTTAGACGAGAGCGGTGCAATTGCTGTTGCTCCCGGTCAGGCAGGAGATTTTATTGGAGGGTGTAATAGTAAACTGTGGAAAGATGGATTGCGAAGAAAATGCATGAATTTATTTTTCTGTAAAACACAGAATCGAATAAATTTTGTAGGACGAATTAACGAAGATGTAAACACGTATACATGGTATGGATCGCAAGGAATTCTGTTTTTTACAGTGGCACGCTGGATGTTGTGTCAGACTGAAACTCAGAGCAATCCCGGAGGAATGACTGACACATATATCGATAATGGAACTTATCTTAAATCATTTTATTCTGTTCAGTGGATGCCATCAGCTGTTAAGATTGGCGTTATCGGTAGCGCAAAACATTGCAAATGTGATCGCATACATCATAGCGTCAACTGGAACAATTGCGTTCCATGCATAATTGGTGAAAAATGGAAAAAACGTAATTAAAAATGAATCCGTGTATTATTTGCTTACATCACATACTGAAAATATCGAAATATAGAATAAAAAGAAATTCTGAAAAAGGGCGGTAGAATGGGCAGAAAAGGGAAATATCAGACGCACGTTGAACCGCGATTATCAGAAATTCGGGAACTGTACGGCACGATGACTGAGGCGCAGATAGCCGACGCGCTCGGCGTATCTGTTGCCGCTTTTGAAATCTATAAAAATCAGCATCCGGAACTTCGCGCCGCTTTGGCCGACGGGAAAAAAATGCTTGTGCGGGAACTTCGGGAAACCATGAAGAAAAAGGCACAGGGGTTTTATTTCAAAGAAACGAAAAAGACGATCCGCGATATCAACGGAGCGAGGACGCAAGTGATCGAGGAATTCGAGCGGTATTCGCCGCCGGATGTGGGTGCGCTTCATTTGCTTCTGAAAAACCTTGATGATTCGTGGAGAAATGACGATGCGGAGACGATGCGTATAAAGCGCGAAAAGCTCGAAATCGACAAAACGAAAGCGGAGGGCGAAAACTGGTGAGCGGCGCGATTATAGCCGCGCTGATTACGGGCGCGGTTTCCCTTGTAGGAACGATCATCACGGTACTGGCGGCAAGCAGGAAAACCGACGAGGCTTTCAAGATTTCACAGGCGGTCATGCAGGAGAAAATCGAGGAATTGACGCGATCTGTGCGAGAACATAACAATTTCGCACGGCGAATGCCAGTTGTGGAAGAGCAAATTAAAGCGATCAATCGCAGGCTACAAGATTTGGAGGACGATAAGAAATGAATAAGAAATACTGGTGCAGATGGATCAAGGCGGCGGGTGTTCGTGCGCTGAAAACCGTTGCGCAGACGGCACTTGCTACAATCGGAACGAGCGCGGTGCTTTCAGATGTGAACTGGCTGATTGTCGGCTCGGCGGCGGTTCTGGCTGGCGTGCTTTCGCTTCTTTCGTCTCTTGCGGGAATTCCCGAGGTAGAGATTGAAGAGACGGAAGCTGATATTTATGAAAACGATGATCCGCGGAATTGATGTTTCCCGTTTTCAAGGACAAATCGATTGGGAAGCGGTAAAGGAATCCGGCGTTGGATTCGCAATTATCCGGGTAGGTTTCGGTGGCAATCTGATTGACGATTGCTTCGTGCGGAATATCTCGGAATGCAATCGGATCGGGCTTCCGTGCGGTGTGTTCTGGTTCTCTTACGCATACACGCCTGAAATGGCGGTGAAGGAAGCAGAATACTGCCTTGCGGCGATCAAGCCGTATCGGCTGGAATATCCTGTGTGCTTCGATTTTGAGTACGACAGCGCGAATTATGTGGAGCGGCACGGCGTCAAAGTGACGAAGGCTCTGGTCTCGTCTCTGGCCGAAGCGTTTCTGCTTACGGTTGAAAAAGCCGGGTATTTCGCTATGAACTACACGAATCTCGACTATTACAAGCATTTTTACACGGATGCGGTCAATCGCCGTTTCGGTTTGTGGCTTGCGGGGTGCTCGGATTTGGAAAACCCGCCGCTTTCGTGCTATATTGCACAGCACAAAGACCCGGTAGACAACATTCCGGGGATTCGCGGCATTGTGGATATTGACGCATCGGTGATCGATTTCCCGAAATTCCTGCGGGATCACGGATGCAATCATCTGAACGATAAATGGTACACGGAGGCGGTTGGATGGGCGGAGAAAAACGGGCTTTCTGATGGAGAGAACCCGGATGAGCCTGTTTCCCGTGCGGAGATGCTTGTCGTTTTGAAGCGGTTTGCTGATTATTTGAAAAAGTGAGGTAACAGCATATGCCTGTGAATGGATTTTCTGACAGTAAAAATAAAGTGCCTGTCTACACCGAAGAAGAGGCCGAGCCGGAATTCAGGAAGCTTGACGCGCACGTGGAAAACGGCACGATCCATGTGACCGAAGCGGAAAAAACGGCTTGGAACGATAAGGTTGGGCTGAATCCGAACACCGGAAAAATTGACGAGGGGATTCTTCCTTCGTCGGCTGTGCTGTCTTCAAAGATCGGTGCGGCGAATGGCGTTGCGCCGCTTGGCGCGAATGCGCGTGTGCCGTTTGCCAATATGCCGATTGGCGCGGCTTGGACTACGACCACGATTCCGGCTTCTTCCATTACGGTGGCGGGATATACGTTCCCGATTTCCTTTCAACGTGCGACAGTGATTTTCAATCAAGGCGGCGCGGCGTTTTACGGACAGTATGACAAGCAGACGCAGACTTTCTACGGCGTGAGGCGGGAGCGCAGGACTTCCGGCACGATTGTCTCTATGGGAAATCTTTCGACCAATTACTATATGTACAACGATGACGCGAATGAATCCATGCGTGTTGCCGCTACGGCTTCCGGTTTGAAATTCACGTTACTGCGGGAGGTTACTCCTGCGGAAATTGAAATCATTGTGCGGCAGGATGCCTAATTGTTTACACTAAATAATTTCTACATTTCGGATGCTTGGCGGCATTTTGTGGAAAAACTGAGGATCGAACGCACTGGCGCGGACGGAAATCTTATCTGTGCACATTGCGGCTTGCCGATCCTGCGGAAATATGATTGCATTGGGCATCACAAAATCGAACTGACCGAAGACAATGTGAATGACGTGATGGTGTCGCTGAATCCTGAGAACGTAGAATTGATTCATTTCAGATGCCACAACGCAATCCATCACCGCTTCGACGGTGTGAGCATGAGGGCATGGCAGACGGTGTATCTCGTTTATGGTGCGCCTTGTGCTGGAAAGACTACATGGGTGATGGAGAACGCAGACATTGACGATCTGATTGTAGATATCGATGCGCTATGGGGCGCGGTTTGTCTCGGTGGAAAATACGATAAGCGGAACAGGCTGAAAGATAATGTATTCGGATTGCGTGATTTGCTTCTCGATCAAATACGTATGCACGTTGGAATGTGGAAGGCCGCTTTTATTATAGGCGGCTATCCGTTACGTACAGACCGGGACAGACTATGCACGATGCTCCGCGCTCAACCGATCCTCATTGACACGCCGAAAGAAGTGTGCATAGCTCGTGCTGAGAATGATAAATGGAAAGCATATATATACGATTGGTTTGACGCTTATGTGGAGTAGCCTATACCCCCCCTATACGAGCACAAAAATGCGCTTGGGTAATAAGTCGGAGGCCAAGCGGTCTTAGGAAGA
>JAZQFQ010000032.1:0-6507 GCA_045539595.1 Eubacteriales bacterium
TCCAGAACAATCCCTGGAAAATCCGGTGCCGTAAAGGATACCAGTCCCCCCACACCGGTTGTTATGACCACGGGATATGTATAATTCTGCTGCGATGCCTGAGTATACAGTTCCTCCATCAGGGACATCGCCTCAATCTTATGCTTGTCCTGTACATGGGTATACGTATCCATCGTGAATGCCACCGAGTAGTGTCCGAGCAGCATCGACAGCGTTTTTGCATCCATCCCCTGCTCCATCGCGCGTGTGGCGAACGTATGACGAAGGGCATGAAAGGTATAGTGTCCCAGTCCGCTCATCGCCAGGATCTGCTCGTAGTAGTCTCTGAACGTGCGCGGCTCGATGTATCCGCCCAGCGGATTTGTCACAATCATCCCGCTGTCCTGATACTGTTTCCCTGCCGCCGCCCGATCGTTTGCCTGTATCGTTTTCCATGCTATCAGTTCCTGCATCATCCCGGGAAGTACGGGAATGCTCCGCATGGAGTTCTGGGATTTCGGAGTGCCCACAACGATCTCGGTTGTGTTTTCCCCCGGTGTATCCGGGCGTTTCATTTTATTCAGTCTGCCCAGGGTACGCTGTATATGAATCATACCGGCACGCAGATCGACATCCTGCCACTGCAGTCCCAGCAGTTCGCCGAGGCGCAGACCGGTAAACAGCGTCAGACGAACAAAAACACCGTAGCGATGGTTATAGCTGCCACGGATAAGAGCGGCCTGTTCATCGCGGTTCAGAATTTCGATCTGCGGCTTCTGTCCTCTGGACAGATTCAGCGATTCCGCAGGATTGGTTCGCATATAGCCCTCTCCCACGGCAAAAGAAAGAGCCTTGTGCAAAAACAGATTGATGTTGACAATCGTTTTCGGCGCAAGGCCTTCTGTTTCCGTCTTGTAGTTGTAAAACATCTGGAGCATCCGCGGATTCAGCTTCGAAAGCTTCACATTTCCAAGAGCAGGTTTGAAATGCTTGTCGATATAGGCACGGTAACCGTTATAGGTAGACTGTTTGATCGTATTTTTCATATAAACTTCAAGACATAAATCCAGCCATTCACCGAGCGTCATTTCCGAAAAAGACTGCGGTGCAATATCATGGAAGTATGTCATCTCATGCAGAAGTTTCTTTGCCTCCTCCTGCGTATGTACATAACGCGAAATGCGTTTTGCCTCTCCTGTGGCAAAATCAATTCCTACAGTAATGCGTACTTCATAGCGGCCATCCGCTCTCTTACGTATACTTCCTTCTCCGTTGCTTCTGGTCTTCGGCATTTTGAGTTTCTCCTTTATGGTCATAATATCAGGGATTCCATAACGATAATATGTAATCAAAGAGCCGTGGCTTTCCGCACATGCTCTTTGATTAACAAGTCCCTTTTATGATTATGTTGGCACGGGATTACACTTTAACAGAAAAAAATAAGGGCTGTATGCATCGAAACATACAGTCCTCATTTTCATAACGGCAGACGTCCTACTGCTCAGATCAGATACACCGTCCCAAACACCTCTCCGTACTTCTGTATCAGCTCCGGCGAGAGGGAGGCGAAATCGTCCTCCGACAGTCCGGCTACAAAGAAGGTACCTGCGATGATGTCATAGGGTTCCCCTCTTCATCGAACAGCGGACGGTTCAGCGGGAGTCCAAGCAGTTTTCCTTCGTCGTGGCAAACCAGTGCTACAGGGTCTTCCGCTGAAGGATAGATCGCCTGGATTGTCCCTCCGACAAGCTCCTGATATGCAGAGAGGGCGGCGGGAATTTCAATGGTCTGTGGAGCTTCGTAAGGCTTCACAAGCAAAACGGTGATGATGGATTTTTTCATGATGTCCTCCGTAAAAAAGTTCAAGCAGACAGCTGCTTGTTTCAAAGCTATACTATCTGCTTGAACTATGGAAGTTTTACATTCGTTCATCGTCAAACCATAACTCAAGAAACTTTCATAGATAGTCGGATATCCCCTTATTCACATAATGTAGTATTCCTAACTATTCTCCAATAATCTCTCTGTTTACCGTTTATGGATTTATGTTTCTTTTCAATATAATAAGGTATGTCCCATTCCTGAAAAGCTTCATTTACAGCTTTAACTCGCGAACACTTCGTATTCGCAATTGGATGTGTCGGCTGCATAGACGCTCCATATCGAATGATCAATGTCTTCAAGTATTTTTCATATTCTTCTGTCAGATACGTGTCACAGTACATTTCCAACATTCTGTACAGTTCCTCTTCAGTATTTTTATGATTGGTAATATGTATCCACTTTGTAGGATCATATTCCTTATGGATCCAGTTCAGCTGATATTTTATCCATGGATATTCAATATTGTATTTTTGAGCTTCTTCATTGTTTCCGAACTCTTGTAAAGTCAATACTTTTTCTCTCGTTTCATATATTTCTTCTAACCACGCCATCATTTTATAGTAATCATATGAATTCTTTTTTAGGGAAAATTTATTTATAACGCGAATCAAGAATAGAAAAAGCCCCAAAAAGAAGAAAACATAGCGCAAGAATGATAAAATAGATACATGAACGACCAAATCCAGTATCAGCTCATCAGACTATATTGCTATGTTTCCGATGAGTATTATAGCACATTACAGGGTGAAATGCAACGTCTGAGCAATCATTGTTCTCCCAAAGTTTCAGAGTTTCAGATGAGGAAGTAATGGCAACTTATCTGTGGGGATTAATCCAGGGACAAAGAACTGTGAAAGCGGTGTATTCCTTCATCAAAACTTACTATCTCCCTTTCTTCCCGAAACTCCCGGGTTATGCCGAATACAATCGGCATCTGAATCTGCTCCTCCCGGCATTCCGGCTTCTGCTGGAACAATTGCTGCGGAAAGCGGAAGACCTGCCGTTCCTCAAAAAGGATATCAGTATTGTGGATTCGTTTCCGATCGTAGTAGCACAGGGAAAACGCAGTTCCCGAGCGAAAGTAGCCGGAGAATGCTGTGCAAAGGGCTATTGTGCTTCCAAGGATATGCATTATTATGGTCTCAAACTCCATTCCCTGAATTTCCGGCGGGAAAATGCCATCCCGGTTCCGGAAACCTTCCAGATTACTGCTGCCAATGTCCATGATCTTCCGGCAATGAAAGAAGTTTTTCGGGCACTGGATAACCGGCTGATCTTTGCAGACAAAGCTTATTTGGATTCCGAACTAAAGGAAGAGCTTACACAGAAGAACGTCTGGATTCTGACTCCGCACAAAAAAGTAAAAGGAGAGGCGGAAGCCGTGTCGCAGTTTCTCCGTGCCGGACGTGACCTCTGGTCATCGGCAGTCAGCTCTGTACGGCAGGGGATCGAGGCGTTTTTCAACTGGCTCGGCGAACATTTTGATTTACAGCATGCTTCCAAAGTCCGTTCTTCCGCCGGGCTTTATGTCTTTGTCCTTGCTCGCCTTTCCGCTGCTATTTGGATCTTTTTCTATTCTTGATTCGCATACAGAACGAAAATTCAAAAAAGCTACTAAGTGAGGTCAGCTATGAACAACACCGATCTTGCAAATGAACGTCCCTATATCACAGAAGAAGAAGCAAAAACCTTCAAACAGTTGTTTGATAAACTGAAACAATCCTATAAAGAAAAAGATCCTACTGTCACCGATCGCGAATGGTTGGCAATTACGTTCCGTAATGAACTTCCAGACACTACAGAGGAAGATGCAAAAAAAGTTGCAGAAGATATTATTCATGCAATCGATACATTCGACAAGAACCTTCGAGATGTTGACGAAGCATCTCAGAAAGGGATCTCCAAAGAACGCTGGTTAGCCGAACATATCGAGAGAAACGCTTCCAACGCAACGGTTCAGAGTTCTACTGCTCAAACAATTGGTGTATGGGATGAACATTTAAAAAGAACAAATGATCAGTTAGCCGATGCAGTCCTTCGCAAAGATGGGCAGATTAATATGAATCCTAACCTCAACGGTAATTTGGCAGAACATATGGTTGCTCGTTCCTTTGAATTGAATGCTTTGGCTCAAAATAAAAATATAACTGTTAAAATTCCAAAATCCAATGTCCCGAATTCATTTGATATCATCTTAAAACACGATGGAACAAGTCAGCATTATCAGTGCAAATTTTATAAAGATGCCAAGGCAACAATTCAGGCAATTGAAAAAGGGAACTACAATAATCAACGTATAGTCGTCCCCACCGAACAGGTCGATGAAGTCAAGGCACATTTTCTCGCTAAAGGTTCACAGAAAACAATTACAGACCATCTTGAGGTAGACGGAATCACTGGGAGCAAATACACTAAAGAAGAACTTGTTTCTCTCCAAGAAGCCGCTCAAAAAGATGGGCTTATTCCCAGTTTGGACTATAACAACCTTTCTACGAAAGAAATTGCGGTATCCATCGGAAAAAGCACCGGTAAAATGGCTCTTCTTTCCATGGCATTGACTACCGGCGCAAACCTTGTTCAAAAGCTCTTCAAAGGCGAAAAAATCGAAGCTGACGAATTAGTGAAAGACGTTATCACCACCGGTGCAGACACTTCAGTAAAAATTGTGACCGCTGGAACTCTTCAAGTTGCTGTACGTAAAGGCATCCTAAAATTTTTACCGAAAAATACCCCTGCGGGAATCCTCGCCAACATGGCCTGTGTGGCTGTAGAAAATGCAAAAATCCTTTGGAAAGTTGCTAAGGGAGAACTGTCTTTGACTCAAGGAATCGATCAAATGGGGCGTACTACGACAGCTATGATTGGTGGGTTCATTGGTGCCGCTGTTGGCATAGGGCTGGCTGCTGCAATTCCCGTTGTTGGAGTGCCTGCCGCTATTGTCACAGGCTTTATTGGTGGTATGCTCGGGTATTCCTGCGGTGAAAAGATAGGAGATATGATATATTCGACTGTGAAAAAGGTTGCGACAGTCGCGAAAGAAATGGTCAAGAAGTTCATCACAAAAACAAAAGAAGTATTTACCTCGATAAAAACGGGAATCAAGAAAAAATTACAAGAAACATATTGACACTCCTCTATTCCCTCCAGAGATCGCGAAAAATTTTGTGTAAAGCATGAATAAATACTTCCAATCAGACAAAACTCAAAGCAAGAGCAAAACCTGAAAGGAAGTATTTTTCATGGAAAAAGCGAGCAAAGAACTCTTACGCGATTTCGACAACAGTCAGCACTTCACCAACACCACTGACATCCTGAACAGCATGAAAGACCTGTTCAGCGACGTCCTTCAGCAGGTCATGGAAGCCGAACTGGAGGAAACCCTGGGCTACGAAAAAAGCGGACACGCGTCGGAAAATACGGAATCCGGCAAGAGCAAAAACTATCGCAACGGGTACTCGAAAAAGACCGTAAAAACGCAGCTCGGCGAAGTCGATGTCAAAATTCCCCGCGACCGGAACGGCGAGTATGAACCGAAAATCATCGGCAAATACAGCCGGAACGCTGACGGTATGGAAGAAAAAATCCTCGCCCTGTACGCCTGCGGAATGAGTCAGCGGGATATCTCCGAACAGATCAAGAATCTCTATGACGTAGAAATCTCCGACGGACTGGTGAGCAAGATCGTGGAGAAGGTTACGCCGGAAGTCAATGCATGGCAGAACCGTCCGCTGGAGAGCGTGTATCCGTTCATCTTCATGGATGCAATCCACTACAAGGTCAAGGAGGATCATCGGTATATCACAAAGGCAGCTTACGTTGTTCTGGGAATCGGAATGGACGGACGCAAGGATATTCTCGGCGTGTGGATCGGCGAGAACGAAAGCTCCAAGTTCTGGCTGTCTGTGATGAATGACCTCAAAAACCGCGGAATTCAGGATGTTTATGTCTTCTGTGTGGATGGTCTGACCGGCTTCCGTGAAGCGATAGGTGCCGCATTTCCGAAGTCACAGATCCAGCGGTGCATCGTTCATCAGATCCGTTCTTCCACGAAGTATGTAAACTGGAAGGACATGAAGGAAGTGATGGCGGATCTGAAGAAGGTCTATGAAGCGATCAACGAGGATGAAGCTATGAATGGACTGACGGAATTCAAAAACAAGTGGGACAAAACGTATCCCAGCTGCGTGAGAAGCTGGGAGGAGAACTGGGATATTCTTTCTACGTTTTTTGCATATCCTGCGGAGGTGAGGAGGATCATATATACAACGAATATCATCGAAGGACTGAACCGACAGTTCCGGAAGATCACGAAGAACAAGCCGTCGTTCACGAACGATGACTCTCTGCGGAAAATGTTGTATCTTGCGTCGCAGAATATCGTGAATCACTGGACGGTAGTGTGCCGGAACTGGGATATGGTGTCGAATCAGCTGCGGATACTTTTTGAAGACAGAGAGATGGTATGAGAAAATCCCCCTCTGCCGACAGGGTTCCCGAAAGCCAGCCCCGTCATTCACGCAGGAGCGCGCATAACGGGACTGACTTCCGGGAGAACGGCTGATAGAGGGGGAAAGGACAGCTATGCCTGGCGGACAGGCGTCTGTTTGATTGGATGGATGTTTACACAAAATTTTATGGGGTACC
>JAZQFQ010000033.1:0-30885 GCA_045539595.1 Eubacteriales bacterium
GGATATCATCGGTATCTTCGATCTGGACGGAAAGATCACCACCGCGGACACCGCGGCCTTTCTCCGCCGGGCGGAAAAGGATCATGTGGCGGAGCTGGCGGGGGATGACTTGCCGAAATGCTTTCTTGTGGCGGTGCCGAACAAGAATACGAGAAGAATCCGCCGGCGGCGGAAATGCCGGGTGATTTTGTCCCATCTGTCCACGGCGGCCCTGGGCGGCCGGGCGGCCGTGTCGCTGATATAAATCGGGAATTTTTGGGGAAGAATAGAGACGAGAGACGCGAAGAGACGCAGAAAGACGCAGACCTTTTTTGAAAAAAAGGTCCGCACCCCAAAAAACTTTTAAAATAAGAATTTTTATACCCTCCATATTTCTCTTATGCAGGAGCCAAGGAAGTGGGCGGAGAGCTCGAGAGGAGGGCGAAAACTTCGGCGTTTGAGATGGTGTCGCCCTCCTCTCGTTAAAAATGCCGATATGTGTGGTTGTGCCCGAGTTGGAGAGAATATCCAACTCGATACACCCTGCACTACCTTTTTAAAAAAGGTGGACCAAAACATTATAAAACGATCAATCACATAAAGAAGGGAAGATCTCATGCAGAATCAGAATGAGATGCTGGATCAGTACGAAGACGAGCAAATACAGGTGCTCAAGGGTCTTGATGCAGTCAGAAAACGTCCCGGTATGTATATCGGTACGACCAGTACCCGCGGTCTGCACCATCTGGTGTACGAAATCGTGGATAACTCCATCGACGAGGCTATGGCAGGACGGTGCGATACCATCACCCTGACCCTCCACGACGACGGAAGCGTATCCGTACAGGATAACGGACGGGGTGTTCCTTCCGGATTCAACGCGGAGGAAAACCGCCCCACTCTGGAGGTCGTATTTATGATTCTCCACGCCGGCGGTAAGTTCGGCGGCGGCGGATACAAGATCTCCGGCGGTCTGCACGGCGTAGGTGCATCCGTGGTAAACGCGCTCTCCGAATGGATGGAGGTGCGCAACTGTCACGAGGGCAAGGCGTACACCCTCCGCATGGAGCGGGGCGAGATCACCCGCCCCTTTGCCTGCGAGGGAGATTCAAATGGACAGCACGGATTGTATGTCCGCTTCAAGCCGGACGCGGAGATCTTCCGGGAATCCATCGAATTTGATTACGATTATCTCTTGAAGCGCATGCGGGAGCAGGCATTCCTCAACGCGGGCGTCCGCATTACCATGCGGGATGAGCGTCCCGATCAGTTCGTGGAGGATGAAAACGGCAACATGGTCCCCCGGGTGGACGATCTGTGCTACGAGGGCGGTATCCGCTCCTTTGTGGAGCACATGAACGCCGCCAAGGGCGTGGACGCCATCCATCCCGAAGTGATCTACATGAAGGCGGAGAAGGGGGACATCACGGCCGAGGTGGCCATGCAGTACAACGACTCCTACAACGAGAACATCGTTACCTTCGCCAACAACATGTCCACCATCGACGGCGGTACCCACGAGACCGGATTCAAGGCCGCGCTGACCAAGGTCATCAACGAATACGCCCGCAAAAAGGGCGCCCTCAAGGAGAAGGACAAGAACCTCTCCGGTGAGGACGTGCGGGAGGGTCTGTGCGCCGTGGTTTCCGTGAAGCTGCCGGATGCGCAGTTTGAATCCCAGACCAAGGCGAAACTGGGCAACTCCGAAATCCGCACCATGGTGGAAACGGTGGTCAGCGCCAAGCTGAAGGAATTCCTGGAGGAAAATCCCGCCACGGCCAAATTGATCATGGATAAATCCATGCTGGCTTATGTGGCCCGTGAGAAGGCCCGGCTGGCCAGAGAACGGGAGAGAAAGAGTGCATTGTCCACATCCCTGACTCTGCCCGGCAAGCTGGCGGACTGCAACGAGAAGCGGGCGGATCTGACCGAATTGTACCTGGTGGAGGGAGACTCCGCCGGCGGCACGGCAAAATCCTGCCGCGACAGCCGTTTCCAGGCGATTTTGCCGCTGCGAGGCAAGGTGCTGAACGTGGAAAAGGCACGCCATGACAAGGTATACTCCACCGAATCCCTGATCCCTATCATTCAGGCGCTGGGATGCGGTCTGGGTGAGGATTTGGATATAGGCAAGCTCCGCTACGGCAAGATCGTCATCATGAGCGATGCGGACGTGGACGGATCCCATATCCAGATTCTTCTGCTCACCTTCTTCTTCCGCCATATGAAGCCGCTGATCGAGCAGGGGCATATCTATCTGGCTATGCCGCCGCTGTATAAGGTTTATAAAAAGAATTCCAAAAAGATTCTGTACGCCTTTACCGATGCGGAAAAGAACAAATGCATTGAGGAATTGGGCGGAACCAATGTGGAAACCGACCGCTACAAAGGTCTTGGTGAAATGAACGCAGATCAGTTGTGGGAGACCACCATGGATCCCATGACTCGGACATTAAAGCTTGTAACGATTGAAGACGCGTCATCCTGTGATGAAATTTTCTCACTGCTGATGGGGGACAAGGTAGAACCCCGCCGTGAGTTTATTGCAAAAAATGCAAAATATGCGGAGTATCTGGACGTATAAGTCCCTCCCATGAAGTAGGAAAGGCACGCTTGCTATGAAGTACATTACCGTTACACTGAATCCCGCTTTGGACATGAATATTGCTTTGTCCGGCCCTCTGGCAACGGAAGGTCTGAACCGCTCCGTCGGCGCGGCTTTCTCCCCCGGAGGAAAAGGGATCAATGTATCCCGCACTTTGCGTGCCCTCGGCTGCGACAGTGACGCGATCTGTATTCTCGGAGGATTCACCGGGGCAAAGATCAAGAGCATGCTGTCCGGCGAGGGCGTGAACGTCCGCGCCATCTCGTCCACTGCAGACACGAGAGTCAACATCTCCATCGTCTCTCCCGATTATTCCTTCAGCGGAAAACAGTGCGAAATCAATAATCCCCCCGTCCGGGGCGACGACGCGGCACTGGATAAGGATTTCATGAGCGGAAAGAACAACGGCATCCGCCCGGCGGAGGAAACCGCGGAAATTCTGAAAAAAGTGAACATCCTCCTCCGCAAGCTGCTGGAGCAGAACGGGGATGAGCCCACGGCGGTCATCTTCGCCGGATCCATTCCCCCGGATATGCCCCAGAACACCTATGCGTCCCTGATCCGCTACTGCCGGGAGCGGGGGGCCCTCACCATCTGCGACTGCGATGGGGATGCCCTGCGGTACGCCCTGGCGGCCCATCCCGATTACATCAAGCCCAATCTGGATGAATTGACCCAGCTCAGCGAGCGGCGGATTCTGAAGGATCAGATCGGCATCGCTGCCTCGGAGATCAGCGTGACCACCGATTCGGAGACAACGGTGCTTGCTACCGCCGGCGCTCTCGGCGCCTATCTGGTGCGGGGACATGAGGCCATGCACGTGGCCAGCGTTCCCGTGGAGCGGGTACTGACGCCCAAGGGGGCAGGGGATACGTTCCTGGCCGCCTATCTGTATGCGAAATACGAGCGGGGCATGGACGAGAAGAAATCTCTCTCTGCCGCGGCCCGGGTGGCATCCAAGAAGATCGCCACGGAGGGCGGACGGTATCCCGATCTGAGTGCCGCCGTTTGATCTACATAGTATTTTTCATCCGCGTCGGCGGAAATCCTTTGATCCGAAAGGAGAAACATGTTGGATAAGAACAATCTGAACACACCCCATCCTCTGGAATTTCCGGAGCAGAGAATCATAGATGTGGATATGGAGAGGGAAGTACGGAAATCCTTTATTGAGTACTCCATGTCCGTTATCGTATCCCGTGCGCTGCCCGATGTGCGGGACGGCATGAAGCCGGGCCAGCGGCGCATCCTCTACGCCATGTACGAGGATAAGCTGACCCACGATCACGCCTTCCGTAAATCCGCTACCACCGTCGGTAACGTGCTGGGTCGGTATCATCCCCACGGTGATGCCGCCGTGTACGGCACCATGGTCCGCATGGCCCAGCCCTTCTCCCTCCGCTATCCCCTGGTGGAAGGCCAGGGTAACTTCGGCAACATCGACGGCGACGGAGCCGCCGCATACCGTTATACCGAGGCGAGAATGTCCCGCCTGGCGGACGAAATGATGCGGGATATCGAAAAAGATGTGGTCAACTGGAACCGCAACTTCGATAACACAAGAGATGAGCCGGCCGTGCTCCCCTCCCGTTTTCCCAATCTGTTGGTGAACGGTACGGTGGGTATCGCTGTCGGTATGGCCACCAACATCCCCCCGCACAATCTCCGTGAGGTGATTGACGGCACCATCTATCTGATGGAGAATCCGGATTGCACCATCCCCGATCTGATGCAGTATATCAAGGGACCGGATTTCCCCACCGCCGCCACCATTCACGGCACTGCCGGTATCTATGAGGCCTACATGACCGGTCATGGCCGGCTGATGGTCCGCGCCAAGGCGGAGGTGCAGGAGGAAAAGCACCGGATCATCATTACGGAAATTCCTTATCAGGTAAACAAATCCATGCTGGTGGCCGCCATGGCCGACCAGGTAAAGAACAAGCGCATCGAGGGCATCACGGACATCCGGGACGAATCCGGCCGGGACGGCATGAAGATCGTCATCGAGTACCGCCGGGACGCCAACGGCACTTTGATTCTGAATCAGCTGTACAAGTACACCCAGCTGCAGGACACCTGCGCCATCAATATGCTGTCTCTGGTGCGGGGCGAGCCGAAGATTCTCAATCTGAAGCAGATGCTGACGGAGTACATCCGCTTCCAGGAGGAAGTGATCACCCGCCGCGTCAAGTTTGATTTGGACAAGGCGCTGAGGGAGGCCCACATTTACGAGGGCTACAAGATCGCCGTGGACAACATCGATGAGGTGATCTCCATCATCCGCGCCTCCGCCGACGTGAACGACGCGAAGATCAATCTGCAGAATCGCTTTGCGTTGTCCGAGGAGCAGTCCGCCGCCATCGTGGCCATGACCCTGGGCCGTCTGTCCGGCATGGAGCGGCAGAAGATCGAGGCCCGTCTGGCGGAACTGTACAAGAATATTGAAGAACTGCGCTCCATTCTGGCCGACGAGAGCAAGATCCAGCAGATCATCAAGGATGAGATGATGGAAATCCGGGATCGCTACGGTGACGACCGTCTGACCGCCATCGAGGAAGCGGCGGACGACATCGTCTACGAGGATCTGATCGAGCGCCAGGACTGCGTGGTCACTCTGACCCGAGGCGGCTACATCAAGCGTCTGCCCGCCGATACCTACACCGCCCAGAACCGGGGCGGCAAGGGCATCATCGGCATGACCACCAAGGAGGATGACTTCATCGAGAAGATCGCCGTGGTCCACAGCCACGCCACCTTGCTCATGTTTACCAATCTGGGACGGGTGTACGCCCGCAAGTCGTATCTGATCCCCGAGGCGGGACGGACCGCCAAGGGTACCCATATCGTCAATCTTCTGGACTTCGAGCCGGGTGAGTGCGTGACCGCCATGATCACCGTGGATGATGATTTCAGCGAAGAGAAGAATCTCATCATGGTGACAAAGGGCGGCGTCATCAAGCGCACCAATCTGGGTGAGTACCGTCCCACCCGCAAGGGCGGCAAGATCGCGCTCACGCTGGAAGAGGGCGACGAATTGATCTTCGTGGCCTGCACCGAGGGCGATTCCGATGTGATCATCGCTACCCGTCAGGGCCAGGCGGCCCGCTTTGCGGAAAGTCGCGTCCGCGTGATGGGACGCACCGCCGGCGGCGTCATCGGTGTCCGTTTGTCCGGGGACGATTATGTGGTGGGCGCGGCCGTTCTGTACCGCGATGATGCGTGGAACGATGCGCATAAGCTGATGACCATCACGGAGAACGGATTCGGCAAGCGGATGGATCCTCGGGTATTCGAGCCCAAGGGACGTGCCATCATGGGTGTGACCTGTCACAATCTGTCCGATAAGACGGGCGATCTGACCGGCATCGCCGTAGTGACCGATACGGATGACGTGATGATGATCACCTCCTCCGGCACCGTGATCCGTACGCCCGTATGCGGCATCCCCGCCTACGGAAGAACCGCCGGCGGCGTGATCGTGATGCGTCTCAACGAGGGAGATAAGATCTGCAACTTTGCTCTCGCCGCACAGAAAGAGGATGAGGAAGAGGCGTGAGGAGAATACGGTCGCTTTAGGCGAGTTCGTGATACGGCGAGTTCGTGATACGAACTCGGAAAAGCTCCGCAAAAACCTTAAAAAATAAATAATAATCCCCTATAACTTTGGCGAGAGCCAAGGAGATTAGGGGTGGTGTATGATTACTTTGTAATTTTGCTATACTGTATGAGGAGGGGAAAAGGAACTTCGGCGATTGAGATGGTCCTTTTCCCCTCCTTTTTCACTCAAAATCTTATGCTGCGGCACACATTTTTTCACAAAGGAGAATATACTATGAAACGGATAACTGCCATTCTGCTCACGGCGGTGCTGCTGCTCACTCTGGTGTCCTGCGGCGGCAGCGGCATGAGCGAGGACGAGATCCGCCATATTTATCGCGATCTCATCGAGGCATCCTATGTGCTCAACGATGTGTATTACGGCGACGGCCTGCCGTTTGCGGAGGATCCTGAAACCATGGCATCCCTGGCGGGCACATCCTCCCGTTTCAGCTATATGCCCGTGGACAAGAGCGCTCCCTATCAGTCTGAGGCGGATATCCGTGAGGCCACCGAGGCCGTGTTCACCAAAACCATGTGCGATCACCTCTTCACCCTGGCGTTCGATGGGATGAGCACCGATTCCGAGGAAACCGTCACCTTTGCCCGCTATATCGAGCAGAACGAGATCCTCACCGTGCGGATCGATCTGGCCGAGGAAGCACTGCCCCTGGGCCGTGTATACGATTTCGATTCCATGGACATACTGAGTGAGGATAAAAACCGCATCGTTGCGGTTTTCGCCACCGAAATGGATGGGGAAACGTCGGTGAATGTCAAAATTACTCTGACGAAAACAGAAAACGGTTGGCGGCTGGATTCACCTACCTATTGACAAACGGCCCTAAATTGTGTACAATGGTATCATCATAAGATAAATACGGAGGCTGTTATGGCAGACGAGAAGAATATGATTCCCGATGAGGAAATGGAAGAGATCGAATACTACACCCTGACCGACGAGGACGGCAACGAAAGCCAGTTCGAGCTGATCGGTGAGGCAGAGATCGACGGCGTGACCTACTACGCACTGACCGAGCTGGATGAGGAAGGCAATCAGGTCAGCGACGAGTATGTGGTGCTTCGCCTGGAGAGCGAAGGGGATGAGGATGTCCTCGTTTCCATCGACGACGACGATGAGTTTGAGAAGGTAGCGGACTACTTCGACGACGAATTCTCCGATATCGACTACGACAAATAAACATGTTTGTCAGCCTGCGGTGTTGGTGATGGGCGGGTTCATGGACCCACAGATATTGATTGGAGCCCGGAACTTCTTTTGCTGGGATGCAGACCTCCTGCGCTATCGCTCCTTTGACCGATAGTGCGGACGTTGGGAGCACAAAACAAAAGAGAGGGCACCACCTTGCGAGAGCAGGGTTTCTATCTTCCTGTTCACACGGCACAGCGGGTTTTATATGAAAATAAACGGCTATCGCGCAAGCGACAGCCGTTTTTTGTGTTGTGTGTGGGCGGAAATATAAAAGGGGAGACCGCTCCGTAGAATGATCAAAGGGGAGATCGCTCCGAGAAACATCAAAGGGGGGACCGCTCCCCGCAGGTCCCCCCCGAGTTGGAGAATCTCTCCAACTCGCGGATCCACCTCATGGGTTCAGGGGACACCCCCGAAACCCCCGGAACGAGATTTATCTAAATGGGATGACATCAAAAACGCGCCACGCGGCAAACGCCGTCTGCGGACGGCAGTATAAGCTGTCATCGTAGGGGTCGACGTCCCCGGCGACCCGTATCGTAAACCACACGTACAGTTCCGTTATCTAAAAATAAACCATTTCTCCTACCCCA
Organism: Eubacteriales bacterium; assembly: GCA_045539595.1. GTDB lineage: Bacteria > Bacillota > Clostridia > Oscillospirales > CAG-272 > SIG701. The sequence goes on from JAZQFQ010000033.1 coordinate 7,991, forward strand.
CATAAAAAAATGCCGCCCGGCGGCATCATGAAGAAAAGTTAGGAGTAACACTCACCCCTTCGACTGACGGAAGCTGGCGAAAAAATTAGTTAATGGAAAGAATTCATCTTCCGCTGTCCTTATTCACCGCTATCCCTCGCACTCCTTGGAGTGCGTTCAAAAAATAATCGCGTCTATGCTGACTTTCCTGTTTCGCTTCACTCCGTTCTGGGGGCCTCGGGGACCTCCCCGAGCCCATGGGAGGATGTAAAGGGGGGACCTGCGGGGAGCGGTCCCCCCTTTGGTTCTTCTTCAAAACATTTTTCAGCCGGACGGTGTCCGGGGTGTCATATACCGAATCGTTTTCGGTTCTTTTCCCCCTCCTTCTCTCACCCCCCGCACCTTTCCCAGCACCATCCGCATGGCATGGGATGCGGCCTGGCGGCGGATCTTCTCCCTGGACGCCCGGGGATTGAAATGCACCGTCACGGATACGGGATCCTCGCCCCGCACGCACAGGCCGAAGCACACCGTGCCCACGGGCCGGTCTTCCGTGCCGCCGCCGGGACCGGCAATGCCCGTCACCGAAACGGCGATGTCGGCGTCGGTCATCCGGAGCGCGCCCTTCGCCATCTCCCGGGCCGTTTCCTCGGACACCGCGTCGTAGGTGGAAAGCGTTTCCTCCCTCACGCCCAATGCCCGCATTTTCGTTTCGTTGGTGTATGTCACCATGGATCCCGAGAACACCTCCGACGCGCCGCTGACCGCCGTGATCCGATTGCCGATCATGCCGCCGGTGCAGCTTTCCGCCGCCGCCATCCGCCATCCTTTTTCCCGCAATGCGCCGATCAGCGCATGGGCAGCCGCGTCGGACGCGGCCTCGGGGGTATCCGTCTCCGCGTAGAGATAGTCCCTCATGCCGTAGGAAAGCACGGTTTCCTTCATCTCGCGGCACATCCGCTCCGCTTCGGCCCGGGATTCCGCCCGGGCGGTGATGCGGATGCGCACCTCATCCTCCCCGGCATAGGGAGCCACGGTGGGATTTTCCGATTGCTCCATCAGGGGACGAAGGATCTGCTCCGCCGCGCTTTCGCCAATCTCCGTCAGGTGGAGATTCAGAGAGTACATCACCCCGTCGGGGGAGAGATAGGGAACCACGGAATTCTCAAACATGGGAATCAATTCCGAGGGCGGGCCGGGGAGAAGGATCGCGGTCTTTCCGTCCCGGCGGATGGCCACGCCGGGGGCGGTGCCCCGGTCGTTTTGGAACACGGTGCCCCCCTCGAAGGTAAGGCACTGCTTATAGTTATTCTCCGTCATGGTTCTGCCCGCGGCGGCAAAATAGGCCTGCATCCGAGTGAGGGATTCCGCGTCCTCCATGAGATCCACGCCGAAATACCGGGCGGTGATCTCCTTGGTGATGTCGTCGCAGGTGGGGCCCAGTCCCCCCGTGAGGATCACGGTGTCGGAGCGGGAGAATGCCTCATCGATGGCGATAAGCAGCCGATCGGCGTTGTCTCCCACCACGCTCTGGCGGTAGACGGGGATGCCCATCTCCGACAGGCGGCGGGCCAGATAGGCGGCGTCGGTATTGACGATATCGCCCAGGAGCAATTCCGTGCCTACGGACAAAATTTCAACGGAGTGATTCATATTCGTACCTCGAACATTCATGGAATGGGTATACGGTCGGGCGAATCCGCCCACTCGTATTCTATCATCGAAGGGGGGATTTTGTCAAGGGAATCCCTTGCGGGACGGGGCAATGTGGGGTATAATAGAGGGAGGGGTGAAGGACGACGCAGACCCTTTTTCGAAAAAGGGTCCGCACCCCCAAAAACCTTTATAAATAAAACTCCACCACAAAGGAGATCGTATGTCCGCCTGTATTCTGAAACTCATCGCCGCGCTGACCATGCTCATCGATCACGCAGGCCTTCTGCTGTTTCCTTCCCAGATATGGATGCGCGCCGTGGGACGGCTTGCCTTTCCCATCTTCGCCTACTTCATCGGGGAGGGATTCTTTTACACCCGCAACCGCCTGAAATATTTTCTGCGCATTTTTCTTCTGGGCGCGGCCTGCCAGATCGTGTACGCCCTGGCGGGATATCCTTTGGAATGGGGAATACTGATTGCTTTTTCCATCTCGGTGTGCCTGATGGCCCTGCTGGAGCGGGCACAAAAATGTCTCCGGGAGGAAAAAACAGATGCGGCGGCGTGGCTGATCGCGTTCACGATGGCGGTGTGCTGTGTGGCCTTCTTATGCCATCACATGGTGGTGGATTACGGATTCTTCGGCATCCTTCTGCCGGTGTGGATGGTCCCCTTCCGGGAGAAACATCACCGGCTGGCGGCCTTTTCGTTCGGACTCGGTGCGGTGTGTATCTATTATTCCTACCCCTCCTTTGCCAATATTCAGAACCTGTGCCTGCTTTCTCTGCCGCTTTTGCTGCTTTATAACGGAAAGCCGGGCAAATACCGCATGAAATGGTTTTTCTATATTTTCTACCCCGCCCATCTGGCCATTCTGTGGGCCATCGATTGGGTGATCGGCCGGTTGTGAGGGGGGTATAACTGCTCCCCGCAATAAAGAAATCCAAACTGTACGATGCGGGAGGGGCAAGCCCCTCCCGTTTGAGAAATCCAAACCGAACGAAAAGGGCGGATTTTCCCCATCTTTTCCCTGGTTGTCCCCCACTTTTGTGATTTTTTTGTTGTAATCCCCACGCGCTTGTGTTATAATAATGGATAATGGAAGTTTTTCCTGAAATTTACGGCGATATATTCGCCATCTATACACGCGAGGTCAATTATGGATCTGATCAACATTCGGCAGTTGCTGCGCGAAAGCGACAAATTTGACGGGCAGGAAATCACCGTCGGCGGTTGGGTAAAGAACAACCGCGCCTCCAAAAACTTCGGATTTCTCGTCATCAGCGACGGCACCTTCTTTGAGCCGCTGCAGATCGTCTACGGCGAGGATCTTCCCAATTTTGCGGAACTGTCCAAATTGAACGTGGGCACCGCCGTGATCGTCCGCGGCAAAATCGTCCTCACTCCCGATGCCAAGCAGAAATTGGAAATGCAGGCCATCGAGGCACAGGTAGAGGGCCCCTCTACCCCCGATTATCCCCTTCAGAAGAAGCGTCACTCCGCAGAATTCCTGCGTACCATCACCCATCTCCGCCCGAGAACCAATCTGTTCCAGGCGGTGTTCCGCATCCGCTCCCTGGCGGCCTATGCCATCCATCAGTTCTTCCAGGATCGGGATTTCGTGTACGTGCACACCCCGCTGATCACGGGAAGCGACTGCGAGGGCGCCGGCGAGATGTTCCAGGTGACCACCATGGATCCCGCCGATCTGCCCAAGACGGACAAGGGCGAGATCGACTACACCCAGGATTTCTTCGGCAAGAAGACATCCCTGACCGTATCCGGCCAGCTGAACGGCGAAACCTTCGCCATGGCGTTCAAGAATATCTATACCTTTGGCCCCACCTTCCGTGCGGAGAATTCCAACACCACCCGCCACGCCGCGGAGTTCTGGATGATCGAGCCGGAGATCGCCTTTGCGGATCTGACGGACGACATGGAACTGGCCGAGGACATGATCAAGTATATCATCTCCTATGTGCTGGAGAATGCGCCGGAGGAAATGGCATTTTTGAATCAGTTTGTGGATACCGGTCTGCTGGAAAGACTGAACCACGTTATGACCAGCGATTTCGGCCGTGTGACGTACACCGAGGCCATCGAGCTTCTGGAGAAGCACAACGACGAATTCGATTACAAGGTATACTGGGGATGCGATCTGCAGACCGAGCACGAGCGGTATCTGACGGAGCAGATCTTCCGTCGTCCCGTATTCGTAACGGATTATCCGAAGGAGATCAAGGCCTTCTATATGAAATTGAATCCCGACGGAAAGACCGTGGCCGCGATGGACTGCCTGGTGCCCGGCATCGGCGAGATCATCGGCGGATCCCAACGTGAGGACGATTTCGACAAGCTCTCCGCCCGCATGGACGAGCTGGGCCTGGCCAAGGAGGATTACGGCTTCTATCTGGATCTGCGCAAATACGGCTCCGCCCGCCACGCAGGCTTCGGTCTGGGCTTTGAGAGATGCGTTATGTACCTGACCGGTGTTTCCAACATCCGCGACGTACTTCCTTTCCCGCGCACCGTCGGCACCTGCGAGCTGTAATAATGGGATACAAAAGGGTGCTGCCCCCGGCAGTACCCTTTGTTTTGTACACTTTCCTTTGCAACGAAACTTAAACCGCCAGCCACTTTTTCTTTGTCGACTTGACGCAGTCAATGTCGCACGGGCAGCAAAGAAAAAGTTAACAAAAAGAAACGCCGTTACAAGGGCGTTGCCCGAGTTGGAGAAATCTCTCCAACTCGACGACCCCCACCACCTCCCCAAAAAGGTGGACCAAAACTTTGTTAAATAATTTTTTCAAAAGTTTTTGGGGGTGCGGACCCTTTTTTGGGGAAGGGTCTGCGTTATCCTCTCGCCATCTTCCACAGCTGAAATTGTTCTCCACTTTTTCTTTGCCGACTTGACGCAGTCAATGTCGCACAAGCTGCAAAGAAAAAGTTAACAAAAAGAAACGCCGATACAAGGGCGTTGCCCGAGTTGGAGAAATCTCTCCAACTCGACGACCCCCACCACCTTTTAAAAAAGGTGGACGAAAACTTTGTTAAATAATTTTTTCAAAAGTTTTTGGGGGTGCGGACCCTTTTTTCAAAAAGGGTCTGCGTAATTGCGCAGTCCTATCCATTCCTAACGAAGGAGCACAACATGAAACACATACATCTCCGCATCACTTCCCAAATGGAAGAGGATCGGGTGCCGCCCCGCTGCGGCAATATACAGATCTCCCCCGCGGAGGAGGACACCATCCTGGACTCTGTGGAGAATGCCCTCCCCGAGGAGAGCGAGAACACGGCGGAGGAATTGTTCACCGAAGCGGTGATGGACACCTCCCCCGACGGGCGGATCACCCTGCGGTATGAGGAGAGCGAGCTGTCCGGCATGGAAGGCACCACCACGGAATTGATCTTCACGAAGGACGATCCCAGTCTGGTGACGCTTCGCCGCACCGGCACGGTGCGCTGCGCCCTGGTCATGGAGGAGCACAGGCAGCATTCCGGCGTGTACGAAACGCCCATCATGCCCCTGGATCTGACCGTCACCACCCATTCGCTGACAAACACCATCACGGAGGATGGAGGATATATGGATGCCTATTATTCCCTCCGGTTCGGCACCGTCACCACCACCCGCACGAGGTTGAAGGTGGAAGTGCTGATGGGGTAAGAGGGGAAAGACGAACTCCGCAGAAACAATTATTCAAAGATTTTTGGGGGTGCGGACCCTTTTTTCAAAAAGGGTCTGCGTTATCCTCTCGCCATTTCATAAGGCTGAAGTTTCTCGCCACTTTTTCTTTGTCGACTTGACGCAGTCAATGTCGCACAAGCTGCAAAGAAAAAGTTATCAAAAAGAAACGCCGATACGTGGGGTTATGCCCGAGTTGGAGAAATCTCTCCAACTCGACGCCCCCGCCACCTTTTAAAAAAGGTGGACGAAAACTTTGATAAATCATTCTTTTTCAAAAGTTTTTGGGGGTGCGGACCCTTTTTGCAAAAAGGGTCTGCGTTATCCTCTCGCCATCTTCTACAGCTGAAATTGTTCTCCACTTTTTCTTTGTCGACTTGACGCAGTCAATGTCGCACAAGCTGCAAAGAAAAAGTTAACAAAAAGAAACGCCGTTACTTGGGCTACTCGCTCGAGTTGGTGAGTTTCTCCAACTCGCAACCCCACCACCTTTTGAAAAAGGTGGACCAAAACCTTGATAAATAATTTTTTTTCAAAGATTTTTGGGGGTGCGGACCCTTTTTGCAAAAAGGGTCTGCGTAAATCTCGACCGTCCCCCCACGAAAGGAGCCGCCTATGACGGAAAGTGAACTTCGCGATCTCATAAAGCAGGACATCCGCGGCGGATTCCTGTTTTACGGGGACGAAGATTATCTGAAACAGCATTACAAAAAAGAACTGCGGGCGGCTGCTTTGGCCGACTGCCCGCCGGATCTCATCGATCTGAACCGCATCGCCCTTACGCTGGAGGACGGGGATTTTTCCGAATTGACCACCGCTCTGGCCACATTGCCCATGATGTCTCAGAAGAAAATCGTGGAGGTGACGCCCCCCAACATGGGATCCTGGCGGGAGAAGGAGCGAAAGGCCTTTCTCGATGCCATCGACGGCATCGCCGATTCCCCGGACACCGTTCTTCTGGTGATCGCACCCCGGGGCACGCTGGATCCCGGCACGGCCAAAAAGCCGACTGCCTTTTTCCGCGCGTTGAGTGCCCATCTGACTCCCGTGGAATTTCCCTACCAGACCGGCGTGCGATTGCGCCGTTGGGTGGAGCGGCATTTCGCCCGGGCGGAGATCGCCGTGTCCGAGGATGCCATGGCCACGCTTCTTTCCCGCTGTCCCCAGGACATGACGGGCTTGTCGGGGGAGATTGAGAAGCTGATCGCTTACTGCCTGGCCAATCACATCCCCGCCGTCACGCCGGAGATCGTCACCCGGGTCACATCCCCCGCCTTGCGGGAGGATGCCTTTGCCCTCGCCAACGCGGTGTTGGCCGGTGATCGCACGGCGGCCCTGGCCGCGCTGGATGTGTATCGGAAGCGGAAGGACGAGCCCATCGCGGTGCTGGCCACCTTATCCCGGGTGATGAGCGACTTGCTCACCGTGTCGGTGATGGCGGAGGGCGGGGCGGACAAGGGAGAGATCGCCCGCGCTTTGAAAATGCACGAATACAAGGCATCCCTGTACATGAAGAGCGCCCAGGGATTCGGCACAGCCCGGCTGGCTGCGTCGCTGAACCGGTGCCGGGAGGCGGATCGGCAGATGAAATCCTCCGCTGTGGCGGGATTTATTCCCATCGAGCGGCTGATCTGCACCATGCCCCGGGCCGGCGTGAAAAAATCCTCCGAGGGCAGGTAATCCTATGAGCCAAGAGAAACTGCACATCCCCTATCCCGTGATCGTGGAGGGCAAGTACGACAAGATCCGCCTCTCGAACGTGATCGACGGCGTGATCCTCACCACGGCGGGATTCGGCGTGTTCAATCATAAAGAAAAGCTGTCCCTGATCAAGAAGCTGGCCGCCCCCGGCGGGGTGATCGTTCTGACGGACAGCGACGGGGCGGGCAAGGTGATCCGCTCCCACATCACATCCGCTCTCCCCAAGGAGATGGTGTACCACTTGTACATCCCCGAGATCAAGGGGAAGGAAAAGCGAAAATCCGCTCCCTCCAAGGCGGGAACGCTGGGCGTGGAGGGCATGGAGGACGATCTGCTAAGGCAGTTGTTCGCTCCCTTCGCCGCCGATATGCCCCGGAAAATGAAGCGGGGCGGTATCACCAAGGCGGACTTTTTCGCCCTGTCCCTGACGGGATGCGACGGATCCGCCGCCCGGCGGGATCGGCTGTGCCGTCATCTGGGACTGCCCGCGGGCATGACGCCGGGGGCCCTGTTGGATGCGGTCAACATTTTGTACGACAAAGAATCCTTCACCGCTCTGGCGGAATCCTTTTTTCGAGGGGAGGAATCGGTGTGAAAGCCTTTTTTGAAAAATACCGGGAGATAATTTTGTATCTGATCTTCGGCGTTCTGACCACTGCGGTGTCCTTTATCACCTATTTTCTTCTGTTCCATGTGGGCGTGTCCCTCATCGGGGCGGCGTACGAGTGGTATGTGCGCATCGCCGCCCAGATTCTGCAGTGGGTGGCGGGGGTGCTGTTCGCCTTCTTCACCAATAAGAAGTATGTGTTCGGCGACACCAACACACAGACCCGCCATATGTGGCGGAAGCTGGCGGAATTTTCCGCGTCCCGCGTGCTGACGCTGGTACTGGATACCGTCCTCACTTTCGGCATCGTGGCGCTGTTGGGCGCGCTTTCCTATGAAGCGATTCTTCTGCCCCTGGTGAAGATCCCCCTCAGCGCGGATCTGATCGCCAAGTGCGTGGCCGCCGTGTTCGTCATCGTGGGGAATTACATCCTCAGCAAGCTGTTTGTGTTTCGGAAATCGCGGGAATGAGAAGGGTCTTTCTCCACGGCGGACGTGACACCTCATCCACCATTTTGCTCCGCAAAATGGTCCCCCTTCTCCCTCTGGAGAAGGCTTGGGTAGAATCCCGCTTCACCCGTAGGGGAGGCGTTTCGCCTCCCGTGGAGAAATTCCCAACCGAACGTGGCGGGCGGTCACAGACCGCCCCTACAGATTACGGAAGCATCCGTTTCACCCGTTTTGGGAAAAACGCATCTTCCCAATTTATCCCCTTTTTACCATTCCATTCTCACTCGGAGTAACTTATGTACGATATTATTGTCATCGGTGCGGGGCACGCGGGGTGCGAGGCCGCCCTGGCCGCCGCCCGTATGGGATGCAAAACCGCCCTGTTCACTTTGTCGCTGGATGCGGTGGCCAATCTGCCCTGCAACCCCTCCGTGGGCGGCACCGCCAAGGGCCATCTGGTCTACGAGATCGACGCCCTGGGCGGGGAGATGGGCTATGCGGCCGACGTGGCCACCATCCAATCCCGCACGCTGAACACCGGCAAGGGCGCCGCCGTCCGCTCCAAGCGGGTCCAGGCGGATCGCACCGTTTACACCTCCCATATGAAAAAAGTGCTGGAAAATCAGAGTAATCTGTATCTGATCCAGGCGGAAGTCACCGATATTCTCACGGAAGATTTGCCCGGCGGACGGAAAATCGTCCGGGGCGTTGTGGCCTGCCCCGGCGGCGAATTCCTTGCCCGTGCGGTGATTATCTCCACCGGAACGTATCTGGCGGGACATACCCACATCGGTACGGTGCAGAGGGAATCCGGCCCTGATAATTCCCTGCCGGCGGCCTATCTGTCCGCGTCGCTCCGGGCGGCGGGACTGCCTCTCCAGCGCTTCAAAACCGGCACACCGCCCCGCATCCATCGCCGATCCATCGATTTTGATGAATTGGAGATCCATCCGGGCGACGATTACATCGTGCCCTTCTCCCGCCGCACCGACGAGGCGGCGCTGAACCGGATCACCCAGATCCCCTGCCACATCACCTACACCAATGCGGAAACCCACCGCATCATCCATGAAAATATCCATCTGTCCCCCATGTATTCGGGACAGATCCACGGCACAGGCCCCCGCTACTGCCCTTCCATTGAGGATAAGATCGTCCGCTTCGCCGAAAAGCCCCGGCATCAGCTCTTTGTGGAGCCCATGGGACTGCATACGGACGAGATCTACCTCCAGGGATTCTCTTCTTCCCTGCCGGCGGAGGTCCAGTACCGCATGCTTCGCTCCCTGAACGGTTTCCACCACGCGGAGATCATGCGCTACGCCTATGCCATCGAGTACGACTGCATCGATCCCACCGCCCTGCTCCCCACGCTGGAGACGAAAGCGGTGGAGAATCTGTACGGCGCGGGTCAGTTCAACGGCACATCCGGCTACGAGGCGGCCGCCGCCCAGGGACTGATCGCCGCCATCAACGCCACTGCCAAACTGCAGGGGCGGGATCCGCTGATTCTCTCCCGTTCCTCCTCCTACATCGGTGTGCTCATCGATGATCTGGTGACGAAAGGCACCGCCGAGCCCTACCGCATGATGACCTCCCGCTCCGAGTTCCGCCTGCTGCTGCGGCAGGATAACGCGGAGGAGCGGCTGATCGAATTTGGCCGGGAATGTGGGCTGATCAGCGAGGATCGGTACCGGGAATTCCTCGCCCATAGAGAGATCATCGAAGCGGAGAAATCCCGTTTGTCAAGAACGCATGTTCGGCCTATCCCGGAGACGAACGAGATACTGGAAAGCGCGGGCTCCACGCCGCTCTCCACCGGGGCATCCATGGCGGATCTTTTGCGCCGGCCCCAGATCACCTATGATACTCTCGCTCCCCTGGATCCCGATCGGCCGGAATTGCACCGCCGGGAAACGGAGGCGGTGGAGACGGAGATCAAATACGAGGGCTACGTCCGCCGTCAGGAGGATGCGGCCCGGCGCCTGCGGAAGATGGACGACGTGCCCCTGTCCCCCGATCTGGATTATGCCGCCATCGCCGGTCTGCGCATCGAGGCGGCCCAAAAGCTCGCGGCCGTCCGACCCTTGAGCATCGGCCAGGCCCAGCGGATTTCCGGCGTCAACCCGGCAGACATCACGGTGCTGATGATCTATCTGGGACAGAAGAAATGAGGTATGATCGCCTGGCGGCTTACCGTTTCGTGAAAGCGAAATCGCACGATGCTACAATAAAATTATTTGTCTGTCTTTTACGGGTAAAGATAGGCGTAAAACCTTGCTTTATCCGGTAGGGGTTGGCGCCCTCGACAACCCGTTTCGTGAAAGCAAAAATCGTACAATGGCGGGAGGAGCAAGCCCCTCCCCTACAACATAATAGAGCGTTTATCCGAACGGGTGACGCGCCAAAAACACCCCACTATCCACCGTTTACTATAACCGGGCCTATTTATACAACCAACCGAAAGGAATCACCATGGACCACCTTCCCATATATGAGGATATGCGCCGCCGCTTTGCGGCCTGCGAGGAAATCCCCGCCCCCTTCCGCACGGAGGAAATCGCCTGCCGCATGGGGGCCATCGTGGAGCAGCTGCTGATCGATAACGAGAAATTCAATCTGACCGCCATCACGGATCCGGCGGAGATCTTTTATAAGCATATCCTGGATTCCGTGCTTTGCGCCGATGTGATCCCTGCCGGGGAGGACGTTACTCTCCTGGACGTGGGCAGCGGAGCGGGATTTCCCTCCTTGCCCATCGCCGCCTGCCGTCCGAATGTGCGCGTTACCGCCATGGACGCTACGGCCAAGAAATGCATGCACATGAACGACACCGCCGCCGCCGCGCAGATTTCCAATTTTGCCGCCGTATCCGGTCGGGCGGAGGAATTTTCCCGCACCAAGCTGTACCGGGAGCAGTTCGATTTCGTCACCGCACGGGCGGTGGCCCGACTGCCGATTCTGGCGGAATTGTGCCTTCCCTTTGTGAAGGTGGGCGGATGCTTCATCGCCATGAAGGGCAAAACCGCCCCGGAGGAATTGGAAGATTCCATCCACGGCTTACAGAAATTGGGTGGTAAAGTGGAGGATTCCCGGAAATATTTCGTTCCCGGGGACGAAAATCCCCGCTATCTGCTCACGATCCGCAAAATTTCCCCCACACCCGCCGCCTATCCGCGGCAATATGCACAGATGGCAAAAAAGCCCCTCTGATAGCGGATTCCGGTCATTCCCGACCGATCTGCGACGGAATAAAATTTTATCGGCCCGCGCAAAGCGAAACATTTTCCCATTCTCGGTGTGCTACAATATTTCCGCTGAACATTCCCAAAGGAAATGAATGTGGAAAATTGTAAAGGAGATAGGAAAATGTTTTTTTATTCCAATGAGACCGCGGAAAAGGAATCAGCCCTGGGCTTGCCCCGCTATGCCCCGACAAAATCGGACAAAACCATCCGTTTCGGGCGGGAAAAACGGGGGATTCCCGACGCGGCGGCGGTAAAAATGCTGCCGCGGGAGGATATTTCCCCCAATCCCAGCCAGCCGCGGCGGTTTTTTGAGGCGGAGGCCATTGCGTCTCTGGCGGACAGCATCCGCCAGTATGGGATCATCCAGCCGCTGACCGTGCGCCATTTGATCCACGGGGACAAGTACGAGCTGATCGCGGGGGAGCGACGCCTTCGGGCGGCGGCCCTCTTGGGGATGGAATCCGTTCCCTGCGTGATTCTGGAGATCGACGAGACGGAATCCGCGGCCCTGGCCATCATTGAGAATCTCCAGCGGGAGAATCTGAACATGTTTGAGCAGGCGTCGGCCATTTCGTCCCTGATTCGGATGTACGATCTGACCCAGGAGGATATCGCGCGGAAATTGTCCGTCAGCCAATCCTTTGTGGCCAACAAACTGCGGCTTTTGCGGTATTTGCCGGACGAGCGGACGCTGATTTTGTCCTCCGGATTGACGGAGCGGCACGCCCGTGGGCTGCTTCGGCTGACTGGGGACGATCGGCTGACGGCACTCAAGCATGTGATCGAGCAGCATCTGAACGTGGCGGAGACGGAGGCATATGTGGAATCCCTGCTGCATCCGCCGGTGGAAGAGGACAAGCCATCTCCTGTGGCGGAGGCGGCGCGGCCGCGGCAGAAATGGGTGATCCGGGATGTGCGGCTGTTTTTCAATTCGATCCATCACGCGGTGGATGTAATGCGGCAGGCGGGGATTCCGGCGGAAACATCCCGTCGGGAGACGGAGGACACCACGGAGATTCTGATCCGAATACCGAAGCGGTCAGATGGCTGAGGTGAAATGTGGACCCTTTTTGCAAAAAGGGTCCACACCCCCAAAAACCTTAAATAAGGGATTTTCATAAAAGTTTTCGTCCACCTTTTTGGGGAGGTGGCGGGTAAGGGCGGCGCCCTTGTAACGGCGTTTCTTTTTGATAGCTTTTTCTTTGTTGCCCGCGCGACATTGACTTCGTCAAGTCGACAAAGAAAAAGCGGAGAACGATTTCAGCCATATCAAATGGCGTGAGAAGAACGCAGACCCTTTTTGCAAAAAGGATCCACACCCCCAAAAACCTTAAATAAGGAATTTATTATAAAAGTTTTCGTCCACCTTTTTCAAAAGGTGGTGCCGGGTCGTCGAGTTGGAGAGACTTCTCCAACTCGGGCATAACCCCGCATAATGGCGTTTCTTTTTGAAAACTTTTTCTTTGCGCTTTGGCCCCAAAGAAAAAGCGGCGAGCAATTTCAGCCGTATCATATGGCGCGAGAAGAACGCAGACCCTTTTTGCAAAAAGGGTCCACACCCCCAAAAACCTTAAATAAGGATACAGTCACCATCTTTTTATTGTTTCACGTGAAACAATGATGCCGCCGGAATAGCAAAACCATAATGTTTCACGTGAAACATTTTCAGATAGCACGAATAACCACCACCACCTCCCCAAATAGGTGGACGAAAACTTTATAAAAGGCGTTCTCTCTCTCATTATTTACATTCTCTCCTTGATTTCCCCCGGCAAAAATGCTATACTATATCCATCCATTCACGGGGGGACAGTATGACACATACGGTTGTAATTGCGTTCGCGAATCAGAAAGGCGGCGTGGGAAAGACCACGTCCGCGGTCAATGTGGCGGCATCGGTGGCTCAATTGGGCAAAAAAACCCTGCTGATCGACGCCGATCCCCAGGGAAACGCCTCCAGCGGCGTGGGAATCTCCCGCAAAAACCTGAAAAAATCCCTGTACGGGGTGCTGAACGGGGATTACGCGGCAGCGGATGCCATCATCGAGACGGAATACAAGAATCTCTCCGTTTTACCCACCACCATCGATCTGGCGGGGGCGGAGTTCGATTTGATCACCCGGGATCGGCACTTTGCGGCCATGCGGGACGCCATTGACCCCTTGCGGGGTGTGTATGACGTGATCATCATCGACTGTCCGCCGTCCCTGGGGCTTCTGACGGTCAATGCGCTGTCGGCGGCGGACGGCATCGTGATCCCCATGCAGTGCGAGTATTATTCCCTGGAGGGATTGTCCCAACTGATGATGACGGTGCGGCGGGTGAAGAATCAGTTCAATCCGTCCCTGAGCATTCTGGGCATTTTGATCACCATGTACGACGGGCGGCTGAATCTCAGCGCGCAGGTGCTGCAGGAATTGAAAAAATACTATTCCGACAAGCTGTTCCGCACCATGATTCCGCGAAATGTGAAGTTGTCCGAGGCCCCCAGCTTCGGCGCACCGGTGTACTACCATGACAAATACTCCCGCGGCAGTCTGGCCTATGTGGACGTGGCCAAGGAACTGCTGGGCCGGATTTTCTGACGGAGAAAGGATATAGTATGGCAAAAAAGATGAGTTTGGGCCGGGGTTTGGACAGCATCTTCGGCGATAATGAGATTGAAACCAGGCAGAACGAGGTGCAGAAGGTGCGCATCGGCATGATCGAGCCGAAGGCGGACCAGCCTCGCCAGCATTTTGATAACGAGGCGCTGTCCCAGTTGGCGGATTCCATCGCCGCCCACGGCGTTTTGCAGCCCATTCTGGTGCGGCCGTCCTCCCAGGCGGGATTTTTTCAGATCATCGCCGGCGAGCGGCGTTGGCGCGCATCCAAATTGGCGGGACTGTCCGAGATTCCCGTCATCGTGGTGGATGCGGACGAATTGCAGACCGCCCAGTACGCTTTGATTGAGAATCTGCAGAGAGAGGATCTGGACGCGTGGGAAGAGGGCGCGGCGTATGAGCGATTGATCCGGGATTTCGGCCTGACACAGGAAGAAGTGGCCGTGAAGCTGGGCAAAAGCCGCAGTGCGGTGGCCAATTCGCTCCGTTTGTTGGATCTGCCCGAGGAAGTGATCGATTTGCTCCGGCGCAAGGAGCTGAGCGCCGGTCACTGCCGCACCCTTTTGGGATTAAAGGATAGAGAACAAATGTTCCCTCTGGCCCAAAAGGCCATCCTGCGCTCCTTGTCCGTGCGGGATCTGGAAAAGGCGGTGAAGGCCGCCAATCGCAAATCCCAGCCGGAAACGGGAATGGAAGTGGACGGCGGCGTGCGCGTGGATTACCTGGCGGAATTGGAAAAGCGGGCTACCTCGCTGATCGGCCGTCGGGTAGGCATCCAATCCGGCAAGCGGAAAAAGATTCTGAGCATTGAGTTTCAGGACGATGCCGATCTGGAAGAGCTTTTAACGAAGCTCTGCGGCAGCGAAATCATCGAATGAGCGGGGGATTGTCTATGATGCGATTTGTGACGCTGACTTCCACTCTGATGGACACCATCGAGTACAACTTTCCGATTCTGTCCTTTGAATCCCTGGTGTGGTCCGGGTGCGGCGGATTGATTCTGGGCGCTCTGGGATCCTATTTCACGCGCCGGGACGTGGGCGCTTTGGTGGATAAGCTGGTCCGGGACGGAATCGACTCCCCCGAGCGGGCGATTACGCTGGCGGAGGCGGGATTTGCCCAAAATATCCCCGTGCGGCTGGCTTTGCGGACGGGCAAACCCCTGCGCCGCATGATTTTTTGCGCCAATGAGGACACCTTTGAAACGAAGAAGCACGGCCCCATCCGCCGCTTTTTCACCGGCGAGGCGGAGCACGTGCAGACGGATCTGACCACGGCGCGGTTTTATCTCACCGAGGAGATGAAATACCGGGTCCAGACCCGCTACGACACCAAGGGCGTCACGCCCCTCCATCTGCTTCTGTCCGTGGCGCTGCTGATCGCGGCGGCGGCCGTGGCCCTGTATGCGGCGCCCCGGCTGATCGGACTGCTGGACAGATTCCTTACTTCCATCGAATCATAAGGAGGATCGGATATGAATAGAGCACGGTACAGAAAACACCGCAGTACGGCCTCGATTTTGCTGATCATCACTGCCATTGCGGCGGCGGTTCTCATCGCGGCGGCGGTATTTGTCTACTTTGCGGGCATCCGCTATATGCGCTATAATTACGAGGCCGGATACATCAAATACTTCGGCCGGGTGGACGAAAACGGGGATCCGCTCTCCGGTACGCTGGTCTATGAATCCGGCGTGCGGGCCAAGGTGAATCTGGAAAAATCGGAGATCGTCTACTCCAACGGCGATCTGTACGACGGCCCCCTGAAGGATCTGCGCCGCCACGGCGAGGGTAAATTGATTTACGCCGGCGGGGACGTGTACGAGGGATCCTTCGCGGAGGACAAGATCGACGGATACGGCAGATATACTTATGCCAACGGCGATGTGTACGAGGGCGAGTTCAAAAACGGCCTGATGGACGGTGAGGGTACCTATACCTGGCAGAACGGCAGTGTCTACACCGGCGGATTCCGGGAGGGCAAAAAGGACGGCGCGGGCAAATTCGTCTGGAATTACGGCGATACATACGAGGGCAATTACCGCATGGACCAGAAGGAAGGCCACGGCGTGTACACCTGGAAAAACGGGGACGTGTACGACGGGGAATATGCGGCCGATGCCCGCAGCGGGCAGGGCACTTATACCTGGGCCAACGGCGAGAAGTACGAGGGCACCTTCAAAAACAACGTGATGTGGGGCGAGGGCACCTACACCTGGCCCTCCGGCCGTGTGTACAAAGGCTATTTTGAGAATGGCGTCATTGTCCGCGTAGTGGGCGGAGAAGATACCGAATAAACATAGCGGGATTGGGTAAACCCAGTCCCGCTGTTTTTGTTATTTGCTGAGAAAAAGGGGATAGCACAATTCCCTCATTCCCCGTCCCATAAATCAAAACCGTGTGTTACGGGAATTAGGATTTTCCCGTAGGAACCGGACCGAAGGGTAGCGAAAATTCCTCAACCAATCCCCTTGACAAACACAATACTTCGTGATATGATGTATTACACGAGAGGAGGTATGGTATGGATATACAAATGAAGCGGGGGCTTTTGGACGTATGCGTGCTGGCCGCCATCAAAAACGAAGAATCCTACGGCTATAAGATCATTAAAGATATGAACCCGTATATGGAATTGTCCGAATCCACTCTGTACACCATCCTCAAACGGCTGGAAAGCGCGTCCATGCTGACGGTCCGCACCTCGGAGCACGGAGGCAGACTGCGGAAATACTACCGCATCACCGAGGCGGGCCGGGCGCGGCTCGAGGAATTCAAAGCCGAGTGGCGGGAGCTTCTGTCCATATATCAGTTCGTAACCAGAGAGGAGGGAGAAAATGACCAAGCTTAAGTTTCTTATGACACTACACGATCGGCTCACGGAGTTGCCATCCGAGGACGTGGAGGAGCGTCTTCGCTTTTTAAGCGAAATGATCGAGGATAGGATGGAGGAAGGCCTCACCGAGGAGGAAGCGGTGGCCGCCGTAGGTGACGCAGAGGAGATCGCCGCCCAGATTCTGGCCGATTTTGCGCCGGCGGCAACAGAAACCGCAGAAAATCCGCCGAAACCCCGGTGGAAAACGGGGGAGATCCTGCTTTTGGTGCTGGGGGCGCCCTTGTGGCTTCCCTTGCTGATCGCGGCTTTTGCCGTGATCCTTTCCCTCTACGTTTCTTTATGGGCCATACTTGTGTCCCTGTGGGCCGTGGCCGTTTCCCTTGTGATTTGCTCCGTCGGCGGTGCGGCGGCTTGTGTCGGATTTGCCGCGGGTACATCTCCTCTTACGGGCTTGGCTATGCTGGGTGCCGGCCTCCTTTGCGGCGGTCTTGCGGTTGTTCTTTTCCTGGTATGCAAGGGGGCAACGAAAGGCACCGTCCATCTTACCGGGAAGATAGCGAGAGCCATAGGACACTGTTTCATCAAAAAGGAGGGGATGGTATGACTGCAAAAACGAAAATCTGGCTGATTATCGGGATTTCACTGATTTTGATCGGATGTATTCTATTCGGCGGCGTCATGAGTCTGCTGAAATGGGATTTCACGAGATTGTCCACGGTACAACTGGAAACGAACGAATACGCCATAGAGGAAACGTTCAGCGATATCACCATCTATTCCGATACCGCGGATATCACGTTCATCCCCGCCGGGGAAACACGGATCGTTTGCTATGAGCACGCCTCCGTAAAGCACACCGTTTCCGTTGAGGAAGGTGTTTTGAGTATTCGTTTGGTGGACGAGCGGAAGTGGTACGAGCACATTGGTATATCCTTTGATTCGCCGAAGATCACCGTCTATCTGCCCGGGGGAGATTACGGTACACTCCGTATACAGGAAAGCACGGGCGAGGTGGAAATCCGCCGGGATTTCGCGTGGGAATCGGTGGATATCACCGCCAGTACGGGGGACGTGGCGTGCTATGCCTCCGCCTCGGGATCCGTTTCCGTGAGGACAAGCACGGGTGCGATCCGCATGGAAGGTTTGTCTGCCGGCGCGTTGGATCTTTCCGTATCCACCGGTAGAGTAAGTGTGTCCGATGTAACGTGTGTGGAGGACATAAAAATCCGTGTCTCCACCGGCCGGGCGACCCTCACGAATACGACGTGCCGGGATCTTACCTCCATGGGAAGCACAGGCGACGTGCATTTGAGAAACGTGATCGCCGCAGGTAAAATCTCCATCGAGCGGGATACGGGGGACGTAACGTTTGACGGATGCGACGGGGCGGAGATTTCCGTCAAGACCGACACGGGAGATATTAAAGGCACGGTTTTGAGCGATAAGATCTTCTTCGCACAATCGGGCACGGGCCGTGTCCGTGTGCCGAAAACCACATCCGGCGGCAAGTGCGAGATCGACACCGACACGGGCAACGTGGATATTCGTATTGGAAAATGAGAACAGAAAAACACCGCAGGAAACCTGCGGTATTTTGTTGTGTGGAGCATTATCGATCGCTATACAACTCATCGTAGCGCCAGCGGAGCGGATTCTCACAGATGTATCTTACGTGTTTTTCGTAATCCTCCCGGTCGCGGATAACGTGGTCGTAAAAGGATTTTTGCCAAATGGATTTGCCAATTTGCTTTGAAACGTATCCTTTCAGTTGTTGTACAACCCGTGACACGGTAGGGGCGACCATTGGTCGCCCGTCCTCATCGGCACAAACTCTCAACAACAGGTGTATATGATTGGGCATAATCACATACCAATCCGCCATGAATGCAGGGTATGTAGATGAAATGTTTTGGATTGCCTTGTTTACAATTTCACCGCCAGAGGATAATTCTATATTTTCCGGGCGATCAATGATCGCCCCTACATTGTCCCAAAAATAATTTCGCCTTCCCTCGGTACATATCGTAATAAAATACGCCCCACAGGCGGAGTAATCATAGTTCTCTAAACGATTCTTTTTCCTTATAGGTAATTCACTCATTTCCACTGATTAACCCCATACTATTGCAAAACCGGCAGGGGATTACTCCCCTGCCGATGCTTGTAATTTTATCTCTTCTTCGTCGCGATCTCCATGAGGGCCTTGGCCATGAAGTCTTCCACCTTCATCACGCCGCCGTCCTCCTCTTTGCGGGCACGGACTGCCACGGTGCCGTCGGTCTTTTCCTTCTCGCCGACCACCAGCATGTAGGGGATCTTCTCCAGCTGAGCCTCGCGGATGCGGTACTTCAGGGTCTCGTTGCGGTCATCCAGCTTGGCGCGGATGCCGGCTGCCTTCAGTTTTTCCGTCACCTCGGCCGCATAGGGAGCAAAATCCTCCGCCAGCGGGATCACCACGGCCTGGGTATTGGCCAGCCACAAGGGGAACGCGCCGGCGTATTTCTCCGTCAGGAGAGCCAGGGTGCGCTCGTAGCAGCCCAGGGAAGTGCGGTGGATGATGTAGGGCAGCTTCTGCTGATTGTCCCGGTCGGTGTAGTACATGCCGAACTTTTCGGCCAGCAGCATATCGATCTGGATCGTAACGATGGTGACTTCCTTGCCGAATACGTTCTTGCACTGGATATCCAGCTTGGGGCCGTAGAAGGCGGCCTCGTCGATGCCAATCTTGTAATCCAGACCCAGATTGTCCAGAATCTTCTTCATGACGCTCTGCGCTTCTTCCCACTGCTCAGCGGTACCCTCGTACTTGTCGGTGCGCTTCGGATCCCACTGGGAGAAGCGGAAGGTGCAGTCCTCCAGCAGTCCCACGGTTTCCAGAACGTATTTCGCCAACTCCAAGCATCCGCGGAACTCCTCCTCCAGCTGATCGGGGCGGAGCACCAGATGTCCCTCGGAAATGGTGAACTGTCTTACACGGATCAGACCGTGCATCTCGCCGGAATCCTCGTTGCGGAACAGCGTGGACGTCTCGCCCAGGCGCATGGGCAGCTCCCGGTAAGAACGCTTCTTGTTCAGATATACCTGATACTGGAAGGGGCAGGTCATGGGACGGAGAGCAAAGCACTCCTTGGTCTCGTCGTGGGGATCGCCCAGAATGAACATGCCGTCCAGATAGTGATCCCAGTGGCCGGAAATCTTGTACAGCTCCCGCTTGGCCATCAGAGGCGTCTTGGTGAGCAGATAGCCACGCTTTTCTTCCTCGTCCTCGATCCACCGCTGCAGACGCTGGATGATGCGGGCGCCCTTGGGCATCAGAATCGGCAGACCCTGGCCGATCTCGTCCACGGTGGTGAACAATTCCAGCTCGCGGCCGATCTTGTTGTGATCCCGCTTGCGGGCTTCTTCCCGCGCGGCCAAAAAGTCGTTCATCTCCGTCTTGGAGGGGAACGCGGTGCCGTAGACGCGCTGAAGCATCTTGTTCTCGGATTTGCCTTCCCAGTATGCGCCGGTGCAGGAGGTGAGCTTCAGTGCCTTGACGGCGCCGGTGGCGAACAGGTGCGGGCCGGCACACAGATCCACGAAATCGCCCATCCGGTAGAAGGAGATCTCCTCCCCTTCAGGCACGCGGTCAATGAGCAGTACCTTGTAAGGCTCGCCTTTCTCTTCCATCAGCTTCTTCGCCTCGTCCCGGGGCAGGGTGAAGCGCTCCAGTTTCTGGTTTTCCTTGACGATCTTCTTCATCTCCGCCTCGATCTGAGAGAGAATTTCGGGGGTGAAGGACACGTCGGAGTCAAAATCGTAGTAGAATCCGTCATCGATAGCGGGACCGATGGTCAGCTTGGCCTCGGGATACAGCCGCTTGACGGCCTCGGCCAGGATGTGGGATGCGGTGTGACGGAAGGTGCGGCGGGCACCGTCGTCATCGGGATCGGCAAAGGTGAGCAGTTTTACATCGCAATCACCGGCGGGGATGTGGGTCAGATCCACAACCTCGCCGTTCACACGGGCGCAGAGGATCTCACGGGAAATGATGCCGGCGTTGGCAGCCGCATCGTACACGGACATGGGAGCATCGGCGTTGAAAACTTCGCCGCTTGCAAAACGGTAGATCATAAAAACCTCCATAAAAAATAAAGAGTGGATTGCCGCGGCCGGAAAACAAAAAATCCCGACACGCAGCACAGGACTGCGTTCGGGGTGCGGCAAAACCGCACGGTTCCACCCGAGCTTTTCACTCATTGGTATAGGCATATAAAATCCGTAAAAATACGGCACGGGCGGTACCCGGGCGACTCCGACCTCTGTGCTTCCACCACGCCCATCGGCGGCACAGTTCTCTTGCGGCGATATCGCACGGACATATTCCGTTATGATAAGTATACCCCCAAACGAGGCGTTTGTCAAGGGGAATTTTTTTGGGGATGTTCACGTTATCTTGTAGGGAGGGGGCTTGCTCCCGCCGCATCGTGGGGGTTTTTGATTCAATAAATATGGGGGAGGGTAAGGACCATTCGAGTTCGCGCGAGTTCGTGAAACAAACTCGGGAACTCGCAACGCCGAAGTTTCTTACCCTCCCCCGCCCTAAAGGACTCCCCCTCCCATCTCCTTGGCTCTCGCCTATCTATGTAATGAGGATATTCTTTTTCTACCCCACGATCTCCTCGTAGGTGTATCCCATCACTTCCGTGAGCAGATACCACAGGTGATCCACGATGGTTTGCAGGGCGTGGGGCACATCTCCATCAAACAAAAAATCCCATAGGATCGGATTGCGGCGGCGCAGGGTGTGCAGGGAGCGGAGCATGGATGCGCGGAAGGGCGATTTCACCATCACGGGCATGCGGCCATTCATCTGGCAATTCCGGAAGATCTCCCGGCAAAAAAGCTGCATCCGTTTTTTCGTTTCATCCGCTTCCAAGCCGTAATCGTGGGCCACCTCGTCGAGGGGGGAGTAAATGAGCTGCAGAAGAATCTCCACCGATTCGGTGAGAGGGTAGGGGAATGTCATGGGCGTTGTCCTTCTTTCGTGGCTTCTTTTAGATCGTCTACGGCAACCCGTACCGCCTCTACCACAAAAGCAGAGAATGTACAATTTGTTCCACGAATAGCGGATTCCACCTCATTTATAAGATCGTTCGGAAAACGAACGGATTTGTTGGTGGATGCCGGGGTGACCGGAATTTTAAACTCTGCCATTGTATCCTCACATATGTATGACAATCCGCATGATAATTGTACCACTTTATGTAGTTTATGTATGCATTACAAAACCATCGCATTTTGCAACGCAAATCGTAATACAAATGATTATAGACTTTTTGGGAAGGTTTTTCTCGTGGAGTTCCGCGAAAGTATAAAATATATTACATTATAAATAGCTTGTTGTAGGGGCGATCATTGATCGCCTGTATCGTGTGGTTTTGGGTTACGATACTTATGGAAGAATCAAAGGGGAGGTCGCTTCTGAAAGAGACAAAGGGGGGACCGCTCCCCGCAGGTCCCCCCTTTACATCCTCCCATGGGCTCAGGGGACACCCCCGAGCCCCCCGGAACGATGGGTATCTAAATGGGATGACAGCAAAAACGCCGACGTTTTTTGAATGCGCATCTTCGATGCGCAGTGGATAGACGAAATGGTATGACAGACGAAGGCATGCTTTTCGTCAATCCAACTTCAACGTACAGTTCCGTTATCCTAAAATCAAACAGATTCTCCTACCGGGATTAAAAAATGCCGCCATGGCGGCATCTTGAAGAAAGGATAGGAGTAATCGTTCCCCCTTCGACTGACGGAAGTTAGCGAGGAAGTTAGTTTATGAAACAATTCATCTTCCGCTATCCCCATTCTACGCTATCCCTCGCACACCGCAGTGTGCGTTCAAAAAACGAACGCGTTTATGCAGTCTTACCCATTTCGCTTCCCGTCGATCTGGGGGGACTTGGGGGGACTCCCCCAAGCCCATGAGTGGGTTCGCGAGTTGGAGAGAATCTCCAACTCGGGGGGAGACCTGCGGGGAGCGGTCTCCCCTTTGATCATTCACAGCGACCTCCCCTTTGATCATTCCCATAAACATTCTTCATTAGAATGGCACACAGCGGGTGGGCCCCCCGGCATCCCTATGCCGCCTCCCCCAA
>JAZQFQ010000034.1:0-25248 GCA_045539595.1 Eubacteriales bacterium
CGGCATTTCTTTTTGTTAGCTTTTTCTTTGTGCCTGTGGTCCCAAAGAAAAAGCGAAGAACGGTTTTGCTATGTTAAATGGCGTGAGGAAAACGCAGACCCTTTTTGCAAAAAGGGTCCGCACCCCCAAAAACCTTAAAAGATTTTTTATTAAAGTTTTCGTCCACCTTTTGGGGGAGGTGGTGCGGTCCGGGCGCATAGCCCGGGAATATCCCGATCAACCCGAAAGGAGGCTGTATATGTCCGGAATCAAACTGTTTGATACGTTTCAGCAGGATCCCACCTACGGCCGCTGTGAGAAGAAACGGCTGGGGCTGTATCTGCATATCCCCTTCTGCCGATCCAAATGCGCATACTGCGATTTTTATTCCATGGTTCCCCAGAATGATGAACTCATTGAGCGGTACGTCAACGCGCTGATCACCCATATGCAGTCGTACCGGCAGGGTACAAAAGGATATTATGTGGACACGGTGTTCATCGGCGGCGGTACGCCCACCTGCCTGCCCACGGAGCAGCTGATCCGGCTGATCCGGGCGGTGAGGAAGAATTTCACCGTGGTCAAGGACGCGGAGTTCACGGTGGAGGCCAATCCCGCCACCGTGGATACGCCTATGCTCAATCGCCTGCGCCGGGCCGGCGTCAATCGGCTCAGCATGGGATTGCAGAGCGCCAATAACGAAGAACTGGCCGCCCTGTCCCGCATCCACCGGCGGCAGGATTTTGCCGAAAGCTTCCGCGCGGCACGCCGTGCCCGCATCGAGAATATCAACGTGGATCTCATGTTCGGCATCCCCTACCAGACCCGCGAGAGCCTGATGAAAACCCTGCGGTACGTGGTGCGGCTGGGGCCGGAGCACATCTCCCTCTACGATCTGATCCTGGAGCCGGGAACGAAACTGTTCGCTCAGCGGCAGAATCTGCCCTTCCCCTCGGAGGATGAGGAGGCGGACATGTATCTGGCTGCGGTGGATTTTCTGGCGCAGAACGGGTACATGCAGTACGAGGTGTCCAATTTTGCAAGACCGGGCTATATGTGCCGCCACAATCTGAAATACTGGAACTGCGAGGAATATCTGGGCCTGGGCGTGGCCGCCCATTCCTTCTTCCGCGGCAATCGGTTCGCCTTCATCCGCCATATGGAGCGATATATGAACGGCCTGGAACTGCCGAATTCCGCCATCCGGCTGACGGAAACAAGCGATACCGTATCCCCCCGCGAGCGGCTGGGCGAGTACATCATGCTCCGCTTCCGCCTTAGAGAGGGGCTGAACTGCCGGGATTTCGCCCGCCTGTTCGGATTCTCCTTTGAGGAATTGTACGGCCGGAAGATGTACCCCTATGTAAAAAACGGATTTGCCACCTATAAGGACGGCGTGTTCGCCCTGACTCCCCGGGGCATGTTTGTCAGCAACTACATCCTCTCCGACATTCTGGAGTTTGAGGATCTGGGACAGCTGGATATCTTCAACGGAACGAAATAATATAAATGAGAAAAATAAGGCAGGATAACGGCATGAAAAAGGCAGCGTTTATCGGCACGGATAAGATTCGGGATGTGTATCCCGCCCATTTGCTCGACCGCCTTGCGGGCGAGTTGGATTTTCCCATTCCCGAAATACTGAACCTCTCCAATCTGGATTCCTACCGCCGTGAGACGGCGGAGGTGGAGTATCTGTTCTCCACCTGGGGCATGATTGCTCTCACCGAGGAGCAGATTCGCACCTATTTTCCGAGGGTGCGTGCCCTGTTTTATGCGGCGGGAACGGTGCAGGCCTTCGCCCGCCCTTTCCTGAATTGCGGGATCGAAGTGTTTTCCGCCTGGGCGGCCAATGCCGTGCCCGTGGCGGAGTACACGTTTGCCCAGATCGTTCTGGCAAACAAGGGATTCTTCCGGCGGATGCATCGCCCCGAGGAGGGCGGATCCGCCTGGGCCGGGCGGCAGAGCGCGGGCGAGTACACGGGCAATTACGAAACGAAAGTGGGCATCATCGGCGCGGGCATGATTGGCAAGATGGTGATCGAGCGGCTGAAATCCCTGGATTTCGTGGACGTGCTGGTGTTCGATCCCTTCCTGCCCGATGATAAAGCCGCCGCACTGGGCGTGACGAAGGTGGATCTCCCCACCTTGTTTACGGAGTGCGCCGTCATTTCCAATCACCTGGCCAACAATGCCCAGACCCAGGGCATGCTGAACGGATCCCTGTTCGAGAAAATGGGCAATTACGCCACCTTCATCAATACCGGCCGCGGCGCCCAGGTGGTGGAGGCGGATCTGATCGCCGCCCTGAAGGCGGAGCCCACCCGCACCGCCCTTCTGGATGTAACGTATCCTGAGCCGCCCCGGGCGGAATCGGAATTGTATACCCTGCCCAACGTGGTATTGACCCCCCACATCGCGGGATCGCTGTACAACGAAATTCACCGCATGGCCCAGTACATGTACGAGGAATATCGGTCTTACGATGCGGGGGAGAAAACCCGCTTCTCCGTCACGATGGAGATGCTGGCCACCATGGCGTAGGCCAACGGAAACAATAAAAAACTGCTGCATATTCATGCAGCAGTTTTTTCGTATGTATCATTCCTTACCCATCTGCAGGAACTGTTCGTAGTCCTGCTGGATCAGGTTCGGGATAGCCTTGGCGGCACGGGTGTAAGCAGCGGCCTTGGGAATCTTGCCTGCGCTGATGGCGCTGTTGGCCACGCCCTGGATGTTGTTCCAGTTGGCCACAAAGCCCAGATCGAAGAGCTTGGTGGAGTAGATGATATCCAGCATGTCACCGGAGTCGGGATCCTGTGCGTAGCGGCGCTTCAGCATCTTCTCCTTGAATGTGGGGGTGACGGTTTCCTTGCCTTCGTAGGCGAAGTATTCCATCATATAGCCCAGATCGGCGGTGTCCTTTTTGGTGTTGGGAACCGCCACCATGGGACCGGAGGAAGCGTGGTAGTAACGGGTCTGATCTGCGTTCCACTTGGGCAGAGGCAGAATACCGAACTCATCTTCCATGTCCGCAAACTCGGAGATAACCTGCGCACCGCCGATGGTGAACAGATGCTTACCGGCGGCAAACTTGCTGCGGGCGAAGGTGAACTTGTTGGTGAAAGTACCCAGATCCTTGATCTTGTTGATATCAAAGACCACCTTGTCTTCGATCAGCAGACCGGCAACGGTTTCCATCTTGGTCACCGCCTCGGAATCCGCCAGGAAAGAGTACACGGGCATACCGGTGTTGTCCAGAGAAACATAGTGCTCGTTCACGCCGCACATCAGATAGTGGAACTGGCCGTTCTCGCCGAAGAATCCGACGATATCGTCCTCATCCACCGTGCCGCCGCCGTCCACGTCGCGGGCCACATCGCGGCACATCTGAGCAAATACATCAAAGGTCCAGCCGTTTTTGCGGACCAGCTCATAGGGGCTGGCCATGTTGTTGGCGGCCGCCAGCGTCTTGTTGAAGTACAGAGCGCGGGTGCAGCGGTCGTCTACCGTGGTGAAATCACCGGCGGTGTAGAACATACGGCCGGAGATAGCCAGTTCTTTGTTGGCGTTCTGGTCCCACCATTCGTTTTTCAGATTAAGGGTGGGGAATTCCTTCAGATCCAGCAGATGACCGGCTTTGGAGGATTTCCAGGCACCGCTCCACATGCTGAGAACCACATCCACTTGATCCAGACCGCCGGAAACCAGGCCGGCTACATCTTCCATGGGACCGGCGGAGCTGGTGTAGGAGATGCCGAAGTTGTACTTGGTCAGACAGTCCTGCACGCGCTTGTAGATAGCGTTTTCAAAGGGATCGGAAGAATCGGCTTCCAGCCAGATGTCGGAGGTCTGGTAGTAACCGTAGTTGTAGGCTTCGCTGATACCGAGCATGCGGATTTCGGCGCCGCCGAAGTCGGTCTTGTCCAGAACCAGACCGGTCTGCTCCGGGGGCGTGGTTTCGGTGTCCGAGCCGGAGTCGGAAACGGGGGTGTCGGGATTGTCCGGTACTTGCTCGTCGCAGGAGGCGAATACCGGAGCAAGCATCATGGCTGCCAGAATGAGGGCAAGAAGTCGCTTCATGTTCATGAGGATTTCCTTTCCGATAACAGATATGACTTTGTGCGTTTTGCGGCGGTAAATCGGATTCGGTCAATATAGCCAAAGCCTGCGGATTTACCTTGCCTTTATTGGTATTCTAACATAAACCCCTATCGCATCAAATAGAAATATTCTTGTTTATAATTGGTTTTTTCCACTTATAGAATAAGATAAAAATAAACAAAGGCTGCGGAAGATCCGCAGCCTTTGTCAGGAGATTATCAAAATGTAGCGGGGGAATGAATGTATTACTGGACGTCGCGGCCCACCTTGGAGAAGGCTTCGAAGTCGTCGCCAATCAGCTTGTGAACGGACTTGACAGCGCGGTTGTAGGTGGTGGTGGAGGGAACCTTGCCCTTGCCCAGCGCACCGTTGGCAATGTTCAGAACGCTGCCCCAGTTGCCGACAAATCCAACGTCGAAGCACTTGCTGGCGTAGATCAGATCCAGCATGTCGCCGGAATCCGCATCCTGTGCGTAGCGGCGCTTCAGCATCTTCTCTTTGAAAGCGGGGGTCAGGGTCTGCAGACCTTCATAGGAGAAGTACTCCAGCATGTATCCCAGATCGGTGGTGTCCACCTTGGTGTTGGGGATGCCCATCATAGGCGTGGGGGTCTCGATGATGTGGTAGTAGCGCTCCTGCTCGGGGGTCCACTTGGGCATGGGGAGGATACCGAACTCATCTTCCATGTCAGCAAACTCGGTGATAACCAGGGCACCGCCGACGGTGAACAGCTGCTTACCGGCAGCGAACATGCCGCGGGCATACATCCAGCGGTTGCTGAAGCCCTCGTAATCGGTGGCTCTTGCGATATCGTAAGTAACCTTGGGGTCGATCAGCAGCTTGGACAGAGTCTCCATCTTGGTCACAGCCTCAGAGGTCTGCAGGAAGGAGTAGATGGGCATGCCGTCCTTGTCCAGAGTCGCGTAGTGCTCATCCAGACCGGTGATCAGGAAGTGGAACTGACCGGCCTCGTAGAAGAAGCCCAGGGTGTCGCCCAGATCGGTTTCGCCGTTGGCGTTCAGATCCTGGTATACGGCACGGGACATCTCGGCGAACTTGTCGAAGGTCCACTGATTGGAGCGAACCAACTCATAGGGATTGGCCAGATTGTTGTTCTTGGCCAGGGTCTTGTTGAAGTACAGAGACCGGGCGCAGCGGTCATCAATGACGGAGATGTCACCGGTGGTGTAGAACATACGGTTGGCCACGCAGAGTTCCCGGTTGGCGTTCTGGTCCCACCATTCGTTGTTCAGATCCACGGTCACCATGTCCTTGATGTCCAGCAGATTGCCGGCCTTGGCGCTCTTGTAGCTGTCGGACCACTTGCCGAATACTACATCGTACTGATCCAGACCGCCGGAAACCAGAGCGGCGATGTCGGACAGGGGAGCCTCGGAATAGTCATAGACGATGTTGAAATTATACTTGTTGATACAATCCTGTACGCGCTTGTAAACCGCACTCTCGAAGGGGTCGGGAGACTCGGTTTCGATCCAGATTTCGTTGGTCTGGTAATAACCGTAGCTGAGAGCCGGGCTTACGCCGTGAACGCGGAGGCTGGCACCGTCAAAATCGGTCTTGGCCAGCACCAGTCCGGTCTGCTCCGGGGCGGTGGTGTCGGTGTCCGATTCGGAGTCGGAAACAGCGGGGGTGTCGGGATTATCCGGGGTGCCCGGGTTTTCCTTGTCGCAGGAAGCAAAGGCCGGAGCAAGCATCAGTGCCGCCAGAATCAGGGCGAGAATCCGCTTCATATTCATAATCGTGTCCTTTCTGATTTTTCAATCCATGGGTTGATAGAGATGGGCGGCAGTAAATCGGCGCAGACGATGTAAACAAATGCAATCAAAATACCACCTTTTCATTGGTATTTTAGCACAAATTTTTGACACATCAAATAGAAAAATTCCCATTGGGCATTGATTTTTTCCACTTATGCCGTTAGAGAGAACGGAACGGTGCCCAAAACGCCCGGACGCAGCAGCGTATTCTCCCCCCAAAAAGAAAAAGCCGCACTTTCGTGCGGCTTATGTAATAGATTATTCAGTAACTTCCTTGCCAATGGCAACAATCTTGTCGTAATCTATCTGGATCAAAGCGGGAAGTCTCTTGGAAGCTCTTGTGTAAGAGGAAGTTTTGGGAAGACGGCCGGAGTCGATGGCGCTGTTGCCCATGCCCAGCATGTCGCCCCAGTTGGCCACAAAGCCCATGTCGAAGCACTTGTTGGCATAGATGATGTCCAGCATGTCGCCGGAATCCTTATCCTGTGCGTAACGTCTCTTCAGCATCTTATCCTTGAAGGTGGGAGATACGGTCTCACGGCCTTCGTATGCGAAATACTCTGCCATGTAACCAATGTCGGTAGCGTCTACCTTGGTGTTGGGGATGCTGACCAGAGAGGCACCGGGATCCATGATGTGGTAGTAACGGCTCTGATCGGAGTTCCACTTAGGCATGGGAAGGATACCGAACTCGTCTTCCATATCGGCAAACTCAGCGATAACCAGAGCGCCGCCTACGGTGAACAGATGCTTACCGGCAGCGAACAGGCTACGGGCGTAGGTAAAGCGGTTGCTGAATCCACCGAAATCGGTGAATTTCTGAATGTTGAGGGTCAGGCCGTCCTCGATCAGCATATTGGCAACGGTTTCCATCTTGGTCACTGCTTCGGAATCCAGCAGGAAGGAGTACACGGGCAAGCCGTTTTCATCCAGGGTGAAGTAGTGTTCGCCTACACCGGTCATGAAGAAGTTGAACTGACCGTTCTCGTAGAAGAATCCTACGATATCCTCAGAGTCAACCTCACCGCCGCCATCCACGTCACGGGCTACGTCGCGGCACATCTGAGCGAATTTTTCCAGCGTCCACTGATTGTTGCGAACCAACTCATAGGGGCTTTCCAGATCGTTGGCAGCCGCCAGTGTCTTGTTGAAATACAGAGCACGGGTGCAGCGGTCGTCGATGGTGGACATATCACCGGAGGTGTAGAACATACGGTTGCCCACGTTCAGCTGGGTGTTGGCGTTCTGGTCCCACCACTCGTGGGTCAGATCGATCGTGGGGATTTCCTTCATGTCCAGCAGGTTGCCGCCCAGGGAGATCTCCCAGGAGCCGAGCCAGGTGCCCAGCAGGATATCGTACTGGTCCAGACCACCGGATACGGTTTCGGCCACATCGCCGCAGGAGTTCTTGGAGCCGGTGTATTCGATACCGAAATTGTACTTGGTCATACAGTCCTGAATACGCTGATAAACAGAAGCTTCAAAGGGGTCGGACGATTCCGCTTCTGCCCAGATATCCATTACTTCGTAGTAACCGGCAGCGTACTCTTCGTTCATACCGATGATACGGAGTTTGGTGCCGCCGAAATCGGTTTTATCCAGAACCAGACCGGTCTCTTCGGGTGCCGTGGTTTCGGTATCCGAGCCGGAGTCGGAAACGGCGGGGGTATCGGGATTGTCCGGGGGTTCCTTATCACAGGAAGCGAACACGGGGGCCAGCATTAGAGCTGCCAAAAGAAGGGCAAGAATTCTCTTCATATCGGGACATCCTTTCTTAATGAGAAAATAAGTATTTTCCGATTATTATTATAGCACCCGCCGTTAAATGTGTCAATACTGCAAAGAAAAAAGCCGCACAGCGTGCGGCTTTTTGTGTATGTAGGAATTACTCTCTGCCGATGGATGCCAGGTCGTCGAAGTCCTTCTGGATCAGACCGGGAACGGCCTTACCCATACGGTTGTAAGCACTGGTCTTGGGGATTCTGTTGGCCAGCACGGCGCTGTCACCAACGCCGAGCATATTGTTCCAGTTGCCTACGTATCCGATATCGAAGCACTTGTTGGCGTAGATGATATCCAGCATATCACCGGAATCGGAGTCCTGTGCGTAACGACGCTTCAGCATTCTGTCCTTAAAGGTGGGGGACAGGGTCTCGCGGCCTTCGTAGGAGAAGTATTCCATCATGTAACCGATATCGGCGGCATCGGTCTTGGTGTTGGGGATACCGATCATAGCGCACTGAGGATCCAGGGTGTGGTAGTAGCGATCCTGGTCGGAGTTCCACTTAGGCATGGGCAGGATACCGAACTCGTCTTCCATGTCCGCAAACTCGGTGATAACCAGAGAGCCGCCGATGGTGAACAGGTGCTTACCGGCTGCGAAGAGGCTGCGGGCATAGGTGAAGCGGTTGCTGTAGCCGGCGAAGTCGGTGAACTTGTGGATATCGATGGTCAGGCCATCCTCGATCAAGAGACCGGCAACGGTTTCTACCTTGGTAACCGCTTCGGAATTCTGCATGAAGGAGTAAACGGGCAGACCGTTCTCGTCGATGGTAGCATAGCGCTCGCCCATAGCGATCATCAGGGTGTTGAACTGACCGCTCTCACGGAAGAATCCAACGATGTCCTCGGTATCTACGGAACCGCCGCCGTCTACGTCATTCTTAACGTCGCGGCACATCTGAGCGAATTTTTCCAGCGTCCACTGATTGTTGCGAACCAGCTCATAGGGGCTTTCCAGGTCGTTGGCAGCCGCCAGGGTCTTGTTGAAGTACAGAGCGCGGGTGCAGCGATCGTCTACCGTGGTGAAATCACCGGCGGTGTAGAACATACGGTTGGCTACGTCCAGCTGCTCGTTGGCGTTCTGGTCCCACCACTCGTTGGACAGATCGATGGTAGAGATCTCTCTCAGATCCAGCAGGTTACCTGCCTTGGCGCCGGGCCACATGGTGTTCCACGCATCGAGAACCACATCATACTGATCCAGACCGCCGGAAACCAGGCTGGCCACATCGGTCATGGGGTTCTGGACACTGGTGTACTCTACACCGAAGTTATACTTGGTGAGACAGTCCTGAACACGCTTGTAAACAGCGTTTTCAAAGGGATCGGCCTGCTCAGTCTCCATCCAGATATCGGAGGTCTGATAGTAACCGAAGTTTCTCTCTTCGTTGATACCGATGATGCGGAGGTTGGTGCCGCCGAAATCGGTCTTGTCCAGAACCAGACCGGTCTCCTCGGGAGCGGTAGTGTCGGTGCTCGAGCCGGAATCGGAAACGGCGGGGTTGTCGGGATTGTCCGGGGTTTCCTTATCACAGGAAGCGAAAACCGGTGCCAGCATCAAAGCGGCCAAAAGAAGCGCGAGAATTTTCTTTGCGTTCATGATAAAATCCTTTCTGATTTTATAAATCTATAGTTGATAGACATACTAATTATAGCAAAAGTAGAGAAAACAATCAACAAGCCGTTTATTTGACCAAACGAAAATACATGTTTATATGGAAAAATTACATGTGGCGTGGAATAATTCCATCAATGTGTGATTATTAAACAGTGTAGTGAAATAAATTTCCTTTTGCGGGGTTGTACGGGGAAGGATTCCGTGGTACAATAGAAAAAGCCCCCCGCAAGGGGGATACATCACGAAAAAATGAGGATAGACACATGAAATATAAAGCCGTCATCTGGGATCTGGACGGAACGCTTCTGAATACTTTGCAGGATCTGGCATCCGCGGTGAATCATTCGCTGGAAGCCTTTGGCCTTCCCCTCCGGTCGGTGGAGGAGGTCCGCACCTTCGTGGGAAACGGCATCCGGAAGCTGATCGACCGATCCGTGCCCGCGGGAACGGATCCCGCTACGGCGGACGGGGTGTTTGGAGAATTCCGCACCTATTATGCCGCCCACTGCAGCGATACCACCGCCCCCTACGAGGGGATTCCGGGATTGCTGGCCGATCTGGCCCGGGCGGGGGTGAAGATGGCCATCGTCTCCAATAAAGCGGATTTTGCCGTGCAGGATCTGACCCGCCATTATTTTGGGGATAAGATCGCCGTGGCCGTGGGCGCCCGGGAGGATATGCCCAAAAAGCCCGCCCCGGATATGGTGGAATACGCCCTGACCGCCCTGGGCATCACCAAAGGGGAGGCCGTGTACGTGGGCGATTCCGAGGTGGACGTGATCACGGCCCGGAATACCGGCATGGATTGCCTGTCCGTCGCGTGGGGATTCCGCTCCGAGGAGATCCTCCGGGCCGCCGGCGCGACGACGATCCTCCGTACTCCGCAGGAGTTGAAAACCGCCGTGCTGGGTGATATATAAAGTTTTTGCGGAGCTTTTCCGAGTTCGCATCACGAACTCGCCTAAAGCGACCGTATTTTCCGTGGCGTTTCTTTTTGATAACTTTTTCTTTGCGCGGTGGCCACAAAGAAAAAGCGGCAAACGAGTTCGTTTGCCTGAATGGCTGCACACCATACAAAAAACCGATCTGTAAACACAGACCGGTTTTCTTTTTTTAAAATTCGCTTTCCCGTACCATGCCCGCCGCATCCAGCGACAAAGCGGCCAGCAGAGAGGCCGCATCCCCGTGGGGAACGAAATCGTCGGCGGCCAGAATCTTCACCCGTACATCCGTCCCCGATTCGGCCAGGATGGCGGCGATCGCCTCACCGATGCCGCCCCGGCGCATGCCCTCCTCCACGATCAGACAGCGCTTGGCCCCGTCCATGGCGGATCGGATGTCCCCCGCATTAAGCGGATACAGCCTGGCAAGACGGATCACCCGCACCGGGCGGGATGCCGCCAACTCTTCCGCCGCCCGCAGCGCCTCGTGAGCGATCCGGCCGTAGGTCAGGATCACCAGCGGCTCGCCCCCGATGTTTCCCGGAAAATCGGCGGCGCAGATGTCATCCGACAACGCCCGCCAGAGGGAGCGATCGTATTCGATCTCGCACCCCCGGGGGTAGCGGATTACGCTGACCGCGTCGGATGTGAGTGCCCGGGTAAGATGGTCGTCCAATTCCGCATAGGATTCCGGGGCGAATACCTCCACCCCGGGGATGGGGGTGAACAGCCCCACGTCAAATAGCCCCTGATGGGTGGTGCCGTCCCCGGGCACAATGCCGCACCGATCGAGAGCCAGCACCACAGGCAGCTTCTGCAAAGCGCAGTCGTGCAGCACCTGATCGAAGCTCCGCTGGGCGAAGGTGGAGTAGATGGCCGCTACAGGCCGCATGCCGCCCCGGGCCAGCCCCGCGGCAAAACTGACCGCGTGCTCCTCCGCAATGCCCACATCGTAAAACCGATGGGGATATCGCTCCGCAAAGGGAGCCAGCCCCGTTCCGTCCCGCATGGCGGCGGTAATGGCGCAAAGCCGACCGTCTTTTTCCGCCAATCGGCATAGGGATTCCCCGAAAGCGTCGGAGAAGGTCCTCTTCTTCGGCACCTCGCCGATGCCCACGGCGGGATCAAAGGGGGATACGGCGTGATACCGCTCCGGATGGGCCTCGGCCGGGGCGTATCCCCGCCCCTTCCTTGTGATCACATGCACAATGCAGGGCACATCACACCCCATGGCCTCCCGGAATACGTATTCCAGGGTGTCCTCCCGACTGCCGTCCACAGGGCCCAGATACTCCAGCCCCAGATTCTCAAAGATGTTCTTTTTGTTCAGCGTCCGCTTGATGAATTCCTTCACGCCGATGGCACAGCGGATCACGCCCCGCCCCAGAACGGGAATCCGGGCGCAGATCTTGTGCACCGTGTGCTTGAAGGAAAAATAGCCCCGGCTCAGGCGGATCTTTGTGAAATAATCGGACAGCGCCCCCACGTTTTTGGAGATGGACATCTCGTTGTCGTTGAGGACGATGAGCAGCTTCAGCCCCCGCTTCGCGCAGTTCTGGAGCGCCTCGTACACCATGCCGCAGCCGAAGGATGCGTCGCCGATCACGGCCACCACCCAGGCATCCCGGCCCGCTTGCCGGTTGGCCTCCGCCATGCCGATGGCGCAGGAGAGGGCCGGACCGGAGTGACCGGCGGAGAGGGGATCGTATTCGCTTTCCTCCCGACGGGGGAATCCGGACATGCCGCCGTACTTGCGCAGATCGGCAAATCCTGCCCGGCGACCGGTCAGAATCTTGTGGGCGTAGCACTGATGGCCCACATCAAAAAAGATGGCGTCCCGGGGCGCGTCAAAGACCCGATGGAGGGCCACCGTCGTCTCCACAATGCCCAGATTGGACGCCAGATGACCGCCGTTTTTTGCGACGGCGGTGAGGATCTCTTCCCGGATCTCCCCGCACAGGGCGGTGATCTCCGCGGAATTCAGCTGTTTTATATCGGCGGGGGATGCGATCTTTTCTATCATATCGTTTCCTCCATGTGGCGTTTTGGAATCAGCCCCCCAGACGGCGGCATTCTTCCTCGTATACCGCGCTGAGACGCTGTGCCCGGGCGTAGGCCTCCTTCATGAAGCGGGCCTCGCCCCATTCGGCATAAACGGGGATTTGCTCGCACACATCCCGTCCCCGCTTCACTTCCAGCGTCAAAGGACCCCGGTAGCCGCTCGCCGCCAGATCCCGCATGGCCGCATCCCAGTCCCGGATGCCGTCGAAGGGGAGAAAATGGGTGTCACAGCGGGTGTTGGGAATCGGTCCCATGGTCTTGCCCCGGTTGTCGTGGAGATGGGTGCAGAGGATGCGTCCCTTGGCCTGCTTCGGCCAGTTCACATCGGGGGTGTAGGCCTGGTTGTGGCCCGCATCCCAGCAAACGCCCGCCAGATCCGCGGGGATGTTTTCCAGAAGATAGGCCAGATGGCTGGGGACCTCCATGGTCTCCAAAGCCATTTTTATCCCCACAGAGCGGCAGTATTCCGCCACAATGCCGAAATTTTCGGCCCCGGCCGGGGTGGGCGCGGGCATGGTGGGGGCAAAGGTGGGATGAACCACCAGATAAGGCGCGCCCGTGTGCTCCGCCACTTCGCGGGCACAGCGGCACAAAAGATCCCGATAGGTCACGGCGGCGTCACTGCTTTCCCACATGACGCCGATGCCCAGATCGGTAAACGGCGTGGGGTACAGCGGCGCGTGCACGGAGTAAACCGGCACGTTTTGTTCCTTTATATACTTGGCCTGGCGGTAGAATTTCTCGCGGTCTTCCTCCGTCTCTCCCCAGACCATGCTTACGTTGTCAAATCCTGCCTCCAGCACATTGTGGATGCGTTCCTCAATTTTGGTGCCAAATGCGGTGTTCAGGGCAATGCCCCATTCAGTCTTTGCCATACAGTATGATTTCCTCCAGATGTTGCGGTGTGGATGCCAGGGCGATGGCGCCCGCCTCGGTCAATTCCCCGGCGGAGCCGTAGCCCCAGAGCACGCCCACCGTGCTTATATTGTGTGTGTTCGCGCCCGTCACGTCGTGATGACGGTCGCCTATCATAATGCAGTCCCCGGGATCCTGTCCCGTTGCCTGCAGAACGTACGCGATGACGGCGGCCTTCGTGCCGCGGATCTGCTCCATGTCGCTGCCGCCCACAAAATCAAAATAGGACGACAGGGCGAAATGCTCCAGAATCCGGACGGCAAATGCCTCCGGCTTGGACGTGGCCAGAAGCAGGGATTTCCCCGCGTTTTTCAGATGAGTGAGCATCTCGGGAATGCCGGCGTATACTTCGTTTTCAAATATGCCCGTCTCGGCGAAATATTCCCGGTACAGCCCCATGGCGTGCCGCGCTTCCTCCGGGGTCAGATGAAACCGCTCCCCCAAAGCATCCAGCAGCGGCGGCCCGATGAAGGAGTACAACTCCTCCCTTGGCGGCGCATCGATGCCCATGCGAGAGAGGGCATACAGAATGGAGTTCGTGATGCCCAGCCCGGGATCGGTGATGGTCCCGTCCAGGTCAAATAAGATCACGCTTTTTCTCATGCATTTTCTCCCATCACATATGGTTTGGTTTTACGAAATGGACAGTCGGTGAAGCGGGGACTTCACGTTATCCGTAGGGGAGGGGCTTGCCCCTCCCGCACCGTACGGTTTGGATTGTCTCAACGGGCGGATATGCGAGTTCCCGGAACGGGAAGTCGACCCTACGAGGTGGGCGTAATTTTCCGCCTGCCCTCACCGCATCTCCATCCACAACTTCGCCCGCAGAATGCCCAGCTGGGTCTTGCCGTCGGGGATCTCTCCCCGGGCTACCATGGTCACCGCCTCCGCTATCGGGATCTTGCGGAGGCGCAAAAATTCATCCTCGTCGGGATGACACTCGCCCGGGTGCAGCCCCGTGGCCAGATACATGTTGATGTCCTCTGAAATCAGCGCCGGACAGCCGAAATACTTGCCCAGATCGATCATATGGTCCGCCGTGTAGCCCGTCTCCTCGGATAACTCCCGCCGGGCGGCCGCCGGACGGTCCGTCTCGCCTGCCTCCAGTTTGCCCGCCGGGATCTCCAGCAGCACCCGGCCCATGGCGTAGCGGAACTGCTCCACGAAAATGATCTCCCCCGCCTCGGTCACCGGCACCACGCATACCGCGCCCCGGTGCCATGCCACCTCCCGGATGGACGTGCCGCCGCTTGGCAGACGGACGGTGTCCTTCGTCACGTGCAGTACGACCCCGTCGTAGATCTCTTTTCGGTCGATGCAGATCTCCCGCATTTCTTCGTTGGTCATAGGATGTGTCCTTTCTGCGCATTGCAATACAGTATAATGGTAGCACAGCAGGACGGAAAAATCAAGGGCACGGGGGATATATCCCGCAAATCATGGGATTTTCGGCGTTTTTGGAGAAATATTTTCTCATAACCCCTTGCAATCGGGGGAAAAGTATGGTATACTACCTATGCTGAAAGTATAGAGTATTAAGGAGAGTGGGTTTGATTCCCGCTCTTTATTTTTGTACAAAGCAGTATCATAAGGAGATGGCGTATGAGTATGGAAGAAAAGAATATCTCCCCGCATGAGGAATCCTCAAAAAAGCGGCCGCCCCGTCCGAAGAATATTGCCGACCGCGTGCGGGATCTTCTGTTTGATACAGTCCTGGCACAGGAGTGCTATCTGTGGGATGTGGAATACGTCAAGGAAG
This sequence comes from Eubacteriales bacterium, assembly GCA_045539595.1. Lineage (GTDB taxonomy): Bacteria > Bacillota > Clostridia > Oscillospirales > CAG-272 > SIG701. The sequence continues at coordinate 14,938 of JAZQFQ010000034.1, forward strand.
GGGCCGACATGATCCTCCGCGTGGTCATCGATTCCAACGAGGGCATCACGCTGGACGACTGCGAGCGGGTCTCCCGCGCCATCGATCCGATCCTGGACGAGGCCGATCCCATCGAGAATTCCTATAAGGTGGAGGTTACGTCCCCCGGCGTGGAGCGTCCCCTCACCCGCCCCGATCATTTCGAGGCATGCATCGGCGACGAAATCGAGGTGCGCCTGTACGCACCCTTGAACGGAGAGAAAACGCTCCGCGGCATCCTCAGCGCCGCCGAGGAAAAAGAGTTCATCCTGACCCGGGAGAACGACGAAAGCATTACTATCGCAAAATCCGCGGCCGCCAAGGTTTCCACCGTGTTCAACTGGTAACGGCACGCACATTATTTTACGGATAAGGACATACAGTCATGAAAAAAGCAGTGACCAAAAAAGAATCGGAAAATATGGGCGCGGAGATCTTTGCCGCGGTGGATATTCTGGAATCGACCAAGGGCATTCCGAGATCCTATATGCTGGAGAAGATCGAGGCTGCGCTGGTAAGCGCCTATAAGAAAGAGGCAGGTGCCGTCAACGTGCGCATCGCGCTGGACGGCGAGAAGAAAACCTTCCGCGTATATCAGCAGAAGACCGTTGTGGAGGATGTGGAGGACGACAAGGAGCAGATCTCCCTGGAAGACGCCCGCGCCATCTCCCGCCGCTACAATGTGGGCGACATCGTGGAGTTCGAACTCAAGACCAAGTCCTTCGGACGTCTCAGCGCCCAGGCCGCCAAGCAGGTCATCATCCAGGGCATAAGAGAAGCGGAGCATTCCAATATCGTACGCGAGTACGAGAAGAAGCACGAGGAGGTCATCACCGCCATCGTCACCAAGGTGGATGATAACACCGGTGATGTGGTAGTGGATACCGGCACCAGCGAAGCCGTCCTTCTCAAGAGCGAGCAGATCCCCGGCGACAACTTCGCCGTGGGCGACCGCCTGAAGGTGTTCGTCACCGAAGTGCACCGTGATTCCCACGGCCCCGTGGTAACGCTGTCCCGGACGCACCAGGGCCTGGTGCGCCGCCTGATGGAGCTGGTTATCCCCGAAATCCAGGACGGCGTGGTTCTCCTGAAGGGCGTGGCCCGCGAGGCTGGCTCCCGCACCAAGGTGTCCGTTATCTCCCGGGATCCCGATGTGGATGCCGTCGGTGCCTGCATCGGCAACCGCGGCATGCGTATCGCCGAGATCGTGGAGGAGCTCCGGGGCGAGAAGATCGACGTGGTTCTCTTCTCCGAGAAGCCGGAGGAATACATCGCCGCCGCTCTGTCCCCCGCATCCGTCATCGATGTGGATTTCGACGGAGAGCGCAGTGCCACCGTCTGGGTGGACAGCGATCAGCTGTCCCTGGCTATCGGCAAGGAAGGCCAGAACGTGCGCCTGGCCGTGCGCCTGACCGGATACAAGATCGATATCAAGAGCCGCAAGTAATCATCGGCTATCCCATATACTTTAACAGAAAGCATCGGCTTCGGCCGAGGTGATACAGGATGAAACCGAGAAAGATTCCGCAGCGCCGCTGCTGCGGATGCGGGGAATCCTTCCCCAAGAAAGAGCTGATCCGTGTGGTTCGCACCCCGGACGGCGCCGTCCAGATGGATTTTACCGGAAAGCTTTCCGGCCGCGGTGTGTATGTGTGCCGCTCTCTTGCCTGCTTCAAAAAAGCAAGACGTGCCGACCGCTTCGCCCGCTCTCTGGAGATCGCCGTGTCCGAGGACGTTCTGAACGCACTGGAGGAGGAAGTCCGCCTCTCCGAGAAAGAAAGAGCGGACACATGATGAGTACACAATCTGTCGGGGGAGCGCAGAGCGCGCGCCTGGCATCCATGATCGGTTTGTGCCGGCGCGCAAATCGGCTCGGATGCGGCGTCGATATGATCAAAGACGCGTTGAAAACAGGCCGCGCAGAGCTGGTTCTCCTGTCCTCGGATCCCTCGGAGCGCACGCGCAAGCAGCTGAAAGATAAGTGCGCCACGGCCCACGTGGAGCTGATCCCCGTTCCCCTGACGAAGGCGGAATTGGGCGCGGCCTGCGGTACGGCGGAGCTTTCCGCATGCGCCGTCATGGATCCGTCCTTTGCCAAAGCAATCCGGGCACTCGCCGGTTGTCCGTGATTTTCCAAACGCAATCCCCGCAATACTCGATCAAGAAAGGGCCCGCCAGCGCGGGCAGGGTACGAAAAAGAGATGGCACAAGCATCTATGTTCAAGGTCAATCAGTTGGCGAAAGACCTCGGAATGAAAAACAAAGAGATTCTTGCAAAAATCGAGAATTCCGGTATCAATGTCAAATCCTATATGGCTACTCTTGAGCCCGATGACTTTAATGTTTTCTTTGACGAGTTGACCCGGGAGAATCAGATCAAGGATCTGGACGGCTATCTGAACGGTAAGACGCAGATCGCCCGTAAGAAGAAAACCGACGCCCCCAAGGCCGAGGTGAAGGAAGAAGCACCGGCTAAAGAGGTGAAGGTGGCGGAAACGGCTCCCCAGGCGGAAGCTCCCCAGGCGGAGAGTAAGCCCGAGGCTCCGAAGACCGAGGAAGTGAAGAAGGCAGAGGCTCCCAAGGAGGAGACCAAGCCGGAGACTCCCAAAACCGAGACTCCCAAAACCGAGGCTCCCAAGACGGAGAGTAAGCCCGAAGCTCCCAAAGCGGAGGTAAAACCCGCCGCTCCGGCTCAGCCTGCCCGTCCCGCTGCTCCCCAGCAGCAGGGCAATGGCCTGCGCCAGGGTACGAACGGACAGCAGGGCGGCCGCCCGAATGACCGCTTCCAGCAGCAGGGCAACGGCTTCCGCCCGAATACGAACGGACAGCAGGGCAACCGCCCGAACGACCGCTTCCAGCAGGGCGGCAACGGCTTCCGCCAGGGCACGAACGGCCAGCAGGGCAGCCGCCCGAATGACCGCTTCCAGCAGCAGGGCAACGGCTTCCGTCCGAATCAGGGCGGACAGCCCCAGACCAATCGCCCCGCCGCACCGGCAAACAATACGCCCTTCCAGCCCACCCGGCCGCCCCAGCCCAAAAAGCCTCAGCAGCCCACGGTGGAAAAGAAGAGAACCGGCAACACCCGCGTCATCGATACCCGCACCACGAATGTGGATCTGTCCAAGTACGACGAGCGTCTGGAGAAGTTCGCCCCCGATGCAGTCTCCGACTCCTCCACCAATAAGCAGAAGCTGAAAAAGCAGAACACAAGAGACTTCCGCTCCGCCAAGAACCGGGATAAGGAACGCCTGGCTATGGAGAAGCTCCGCAAGGAGAATCTGGAGAAGCTGAAGAAGATGCCGCTCAAGATCACCCTGCCGGATGAGATCACCGTAGGTGAGCTGGCACAGCGTCTGAAGAAGACCGCCGCCGAGGTTATCAAGAAGATGATGATGAACGGCATGCCCGCCACCATCAATCAGGTGCTGGATTACGACACCGCCTTCCTGATCGCCGACGAGTTCGGTGCCAAGGTCACCAAGGAAGTGGTCGTTACCATCGAGGAAAAACTGTTCAGCGAGACCGAGGAGCATACCGAGGATCTGGAAACCCGCGCACCCGTTGTGTGCGTTATGGGTCACGTTGACCACGGTAAGACCTCGCTGCTTGACGCCATCCGTCATACCCACGTAACCACCGGCGAGGCCGGCGGTATTACCCAGCACATCGGTGCATACCGTGTGTCCATCAACGATCAGCCCATCACCTTCCTGGATACCCCCGGCCATGAGGCGTTTACCGCCATGCGTGCCCGCGGTGCCCAGGCGACCGATATCGCCATCCTGGTGGTGGCCGCCGACGACGGCATCATGCCCCAGACCATTGAGGCCATCAACCATGCCAAGGCCGCCGGTGTGGACGTGATCGTTGCCATCAATAAAATGGATAAACCCACCGCCAACCCCGATACCGTTAAGAATCAGCTGACCGCACACGGTCTGGTTCCCGAGGAATGGGGCGGCGATACTATCTGCGTGCCTGTATCCGCTCTGACGGGCATGGGCATCGACGATCTCTTGGAGAACGTGCTTCTCGTGGCAGAGATGAAGGAACTGAAAGCCAATCCCACCCGCCGCGCCAAGGGTATCGTCATCGAGGCGAAGCTGGACAAGGGCCGCGGCCCTGTTGCCACCGTTATCGTCCAGAACGGTACGCTCCACGCGGGCGATATCGTCATCGCCGGTACCTCCGTCGGTCGTGTCCGCGCCATGCTGAACGACCGGGGCGAAACCATCCAGGCAGCCGGCCCGTCCGTGCCTGTGGAGATCGTAGGTCTGGCTGAAGTGCCTCAGGCAGGCGACGAGTTCAACGCCGTTGAGGACGAGAGAATGGCAAGAACCCTGGCCGATCAGCGCCGCGAGAAGGCGAAGAACGACGCCCTGGCCGCCGCCTCCAAGGTCAACCTGGAGGATCTGTTCAGCCAGATCAAGGAAGGCATCAAGGAGCTCAACATCATCGTCAAGGCCGACGTGGGCGGATCTGCCGAGGCCGTCCGCGCATCCCTGGTGAAGTTGTCCAACGAGGAAGTCAAAGTCAAGGTCATCCACTGCGCCGTCGGCGGTATTACCGAGGGCGATGTCATGCTGGCCTCCTCCTCCAACGCCATCATCGTGGGCTTCAACGTCCGTCCCGATAAGAACGCCGCCGATATGGCCGAGCGCGACCATGTGGACGTGCGCACCTATCGCATTATTTACGAATGCATCGGCGAGATCGAAGCGGCCATGAAGGGTATGCTGGCTCCCGAGTATAAGGAAGTCGTCCTCGGCCGCGCCGAGGTTCGTCAGACGATCCGCGTTCCGGGCGTGGGCGTCATCGCCGGCTCCTATATCACCGACGGTAAGGTAACCCGCCAGTCCCAGATCCGCATTGTCCGTGACGGTGTTGTGATCTTCGAAGACAAGATCAGCTCTCTGAAGCGCTTCAAGGACGACGTGAAGGAAGTGGCACAGGGATACGAGTGCGGTATCGGTCTGGAGAAATACGACGATATCCATCTCGGCGATATCCTGGAGGCCTATATCATGGAGGAAGTGGCAAGATAAGCCACCCCAGTTTATCCGTGATTTCACAAAAAGCCTCCCTTGTGTAAAGGGAGGTGCCCCAAAGGGGCGGAGGGATTGGACAAAGGGCAAACTTTGTGAGGAAGAATCCATGCGCATTGGACCTGCATCTTTATGTCTCCAACCTCTCAGTCATCCGAAATTCGCTTCGCAAATTGTCGGATGACAGCTCCCCGAGTTCGCAAAGCGAATCTCGACCACAGGGGAGCCTTGTGGAAGACGTATGTGCGGAAAACAAGGTTGCCTTGCGATGAACCAATCACGGAACAAAATAACTGTAGCAGCACACGGAGGTAAGAAATGGTATTTTCAAGTCTGGAGTTTATGTTTCTTTACTTTCCCGTTGTGCTGCTTTTGTATTTTGTCACCCCGCTGAAGTGGCGGAACGTGACCTTGTTCGTCACCAGCCTGATCTTCTACGGCTGGGGCGAGCCGCTGTATGTGTTTCTCATGCTGGCCACCATCACCGTGGATTACTTCTTCGGATGGATGGTGGGCAAATACCGGGAGAGCAACCGAAAACGGGCGCGGGCCTATATGGTCGCCGCCATCGTCATCAATCTGGCGATTTTGGGCTTCTTCAAGTACGCCAATCTGGTGGTGGATACGATCACCGCCCTGACGGGCGTGACGCTGACCCACATCGATGTGCCCCTGCCGGTGGGTATCTCCTTCTATACCTTCCAGGCACTGTCCTACGTCATCGACGTGTACCGCATGGACGCCAATGCCCAGCGCAATTACACCGCCTTCGGTACCTATGTGACGCTGTTCCCCCAGCTGATCGCCGGCCCCATCGTCCGTTATCAGGACGTGGATGACCAGCTCCGCTCCCGTACTCACTCCATGGAACGGTTCGCCTCCGGCGTCCGTACCCTGGCCGCCGGCATGGGGAAAAAGGTCCTTCTGGCCAACGCGGCGGGGGAGATCTGGACCCGCATCAGCGAAGCCCCGGAAACCACCGTGGCGGCGGCCTGGCTGGGCATCATTATGTATACCTTCCAGATTTATTTTGATTTTTCCGGCTATTCCGATATGGCCATCGGCCTGGGCAAAATGATGGGCTTCTCCTTCCGTGAGAATTTCTATTATCCCTATATGGCCTCGTCGGTCACGGATTTCTGGCGCCGGTGGCACATCTCCCTCTCTACCTGGTTCCGGGAGTACGTATACATCCCCCTGGGAGGCAACCGAAAGGGCCGCGGACGGCAGATCGTCAATCTCCTGGCCGTGTGGTTTTTGACCGGACTGTGGCACGGCGCGTCCTGGAATTTCGTGGCGTGGGGCCTGTACTATTTCGTGCTCCTCATGCTGGAGAAAACTTTTCTGCTTAAACTGTTGGACAAGCTGCCGAAATTCGTCGGTCATGTCTATACCCTGATCACCGTAGTCTTTGGCTGGCTCTTGTTCGTCTTTACGGATTTCGCCGCCGGTATGCGGTATCTGGCCACTATGTTCGGCGGCGGCAGCGCCACCGGATTCATCGACGCGGGCGGCGTGTTCGATTGGACATCCTCCCTGATTCTGCTGGTGATCCTGGTCATCGCCTCCACGCCTTACCCGAGAAAATGGCTGTATCGGCTGTGGGAGAAATACGATGCCCCCGTGCGGGCGGTCACGGCGGTATTGTGCCTGGCCGTGTTCTTCATCGCCCTGGCCTACCTGGTCAATTCTTCCTACAATCCCTTCCTCTATTACCGATTCTAACGAAAGGATGCGGGTGCCAATCCATCCCCTGCTGCTGAGCAAGGGCGGAGATTGGGTGCCGCATGGCGGATATGAAAACACCGGAATGTGACCGCGAAGCGGCACGGCTTCTTACCATCCAGATGGGCGGCGGCAAAAAGGCCCAATTCCTGGATCGCGCCTTTGTGATCCTCTTTGCTGCTCTGCTTTTCGCCTTGGCGATCCTCTTCTGGGCACTCCCCGACCGCACCTTCTCCGAAACGGAGAATAAGGATCTGACTCAACTTCCCAAATTCACCGCCGAGCGGCTGATCGACGGCAGTTATACCGCCGATATCGCCGAGTATATGGCGGATCAGTTCCCGGGCCGGGATTTCTTCATCCGGGTCAAGGCTGCCACCGAATTGGCCCTGGGCAAGGGAAGCAACAACGGCGTTTTGTTCGGGGAGGACGGTACCCTGATCCCCCGGAGCGAAACGGTAAATACAGAAAATCTGCGGGACAACCTCTCCGCCATCGCGGCCTTCGCCGATTGGTGTGAGAATCACGGCGTCCCCGCCACCGTGGCCATCAGCGGCCGCTCGGCGGATGTGCTCCACCATACCTTGCCGGATTACTACGGCAGCACCTACAGCGACGCCTTGTGGACAGAGATGGATCAGGCGCCCGCCGATGCGGATCTGCCCATTCTGTCCCTGCGGGATCCGCTCCACGAAAAGGCGAAAGCAGGCGAGTACGTATACTACCGTACGGATCACCACTGGACCACCCTGGGTGCCTACTACGGCAGTGAAATCATCCTCACTGAGATGGGCGAGACTATCGCCCCGCTGGCATCCTATACCCGGGAGACAGCCAGCGATGCCTTCTTTGGAACCACCTGGTCCACGGCGGGCGCGTCCTGGATCGCCCCGGATACCATGGAATACTTCCGCTACCCGGGCGATACGGACTTCACCACCACCATCGTGGATAACGGCACCTCCTTTGCGGGATTTTACGATACGTCGTACCTTACGAAGAAGGATAAATATTCCTCCTTCATCGGCGGAAACAATGCCTTGGTCACCGTGACGAAAAACGGCGGGGAGGATCGTCCCACGCTCCTGCTCATCAAGGACAGCTTCGCCCACAGCACCGTGCCCTTCCTGGCACAGCACTTTGATCTCATAATCGTGGATATCCGCTACTACAAAAAGAGCACCGCCGCCCTCGTGGACGAATACGGCGTGGATCGGATGCTGTTGCTTTATAATATCGATAGTCTGACCTCCTCCGCGTCCTCCGTGCTTCTGCGGGCGGGACTGCAGTGATTTGATAAAATACGAACAAAAGACGAGGGAATTATGCCAAAGAAAACACCGCAGTATGATAACCAATCGATTACCATGCTCAAGGGAGCGGACCGCGTCCGCAAGCGCCCCGCCGTTATCTTCGGATCGGATGGCCTGGAAGGATGCGAGCATTCCTATTTTGAGATTCTCTCCAACGCCGTGGATGAGGCCCGGGAGGGGCACGGATCGGAGATCATCACCACGGTCTTTGCCGACCGATCCCTGATGGTGGAGGACTTCGGCCGCGGCGTGCCCCTGGACTTCAACGAAACCGAGGGCCGCTACAACTGGGAGCTGGTCTATTGTGAATTGTACGCCGGCGGTAAGTATGACAACAACGACAGCGGCGCCGCCTATGAATTCTCTTTGGGATTGAACGGACTGGGCGCCTGCGCTACCCAGTATTCCAGCGAATATATGGACGTTACTTCCTATTCCGGTGGCGTGGCATCCTCCATCCATTTTAAAAAGGGTGAGCCGGTGTCTGAGCTCATCAAGGAGCCCATCACGGGCAAGAAACGCCGCACCGGTACTACCGTCAAGTGGCGTCCCGATCTGGAAGTGTTCACCGATACCAATATTCCCCGGGAATTCTTCCTGGATACTCTCCATCGGCAGGCCGTGGTCACCGCGGGCATCCGCTTTGTGGTCCGCTTCGAGGAGGAGGGGGGCACGTTCACCGAGGAATCCTTCCTCTACGAGAACGGCATCTCCGACTACATCCGGGAGATTGCCGGCGAAACCGCCATGACCGAGCCGGTTTTGTGGAAACTGGAAACCAAGGGCCGGGATCGGGACGATAAGGACGAATACAAGCTCCGTGCGGAGATCGCCTTCTGTGCCTCCAGCCAGGTCAACGTGCTGGAATACTACCACAGCGGCAGTTTTCTGGAGCACGGCGGATCTCCGGAAAAGGCGGTGCGCACCGCATTTACCTATGCGGTGGATAAAAAGCTGAAAGCCTTGGGAAAATACAATAAGAACGAGGCCAAGATCACCTTCCAGGATATACAGGACTGCGTGATCGTGGTCACCAATTCCCAGTCCACCCTGACCTCCTACGCCAACCAGACGAAGAAGGCCATCACCAATACCTTCATCGCCGAGGCCATGACCTCCTTCCTCAAGGAGCAGCTGGAAATTTACTTCATGGAGCGCCCCGCGGAAACGGAGAAGTTCCTGAATCAGGTGCTGGTCAATAAGCGCTCCCGGGAGAGTGCCGAGAGCACCCGACTGAATCTGAAAAAGAAACTGCAGACCTCCACGGGCGTGGGGGCGGATCGGGTGGAAAAATTCGTTTCCTGCCGCTCCAAGGATCCCACCAAGCGGGAATTGTACATCGTGGAGGGCGACTCCGCGCTCACGTCGGTCAAGCTGTCCCGCGACGCGGAATTCCAGGCGGTGATCCCCGTCCGCGGCAAGACCTTGAACTGCCTGAAAAGCACCTACGACCGCATCTTCAAGAGCGAGATCATCGTGGATCTGCTCCGCGTTATCGGATGCGGGGTGGAACTGAAGGGCAAGGTCAAGAGCGACGCCGCGCCCTTCGATATCAACTCGCTGAAGTGGTCCAAGATCATCTTCTGTACCGATGCGGACGAGGACGGATTCCAGATCCGCACCCTGCTTCTCACGATTTTCTATCGGCTTCTGCCGTCGCTGATCGAGGCAGGGAAGATCTACATCGCGGAATCTCCCCTCTTTGAGATCACCACCAAGAAGGAAACCCTGTTCGCCTACAACGAGCCGGAGAAGGCGGAGATCGTAGCCCGGCTGGAGAAAGAGGGCATGAAATACACCCTCCAGCGCTCCAAAGGTCTGGGCGAGAACACCCCCGAGATGATGTCCAAGACCACCATGGATCCGGCCACCCGCCGTCTGATCCGCGTCAATCCCGCCGACGCTGAAGAGACCGCCCGGATGTTTGAGACGCTTCTCGGCGACGATCTCCCGGCGCGCAAGGAATTTATCATGCAGTACGGTGCCCAGTACTGGGATACGGCGGACGTTTGAGGGCGGCATATAGTTCATCTGAGCCTTACGAACAGCGGCCGCCCTCGCGAGATTGCCGCGACGCCGGACGGCGTCGTCCCGCTGTTTGCGGGATTCCGGCAATCTCCAAAGTACGGACGGTTAATTCTTGACGGCGGCATATAGTTCATCTGAGCCTTACGAACAGCGGCCGCCCTCGCGAGATTGCCGCGACGCCG
>JAZQFQ010000035.1:0-7402 GCA_045539595.1 Eubacteriales bacterium
TGTCTGTACTACAATCTCTTCTGTGAGGATTTATGAAAATCATTTCCGATAAACATCTGGATGACGGAAGCCGCCGTCTTATGGCACGCGCCGCAGAGCTGGTCCGCCGGGAAGCCTACGATACCGCTTTCTCGGATTTTCTGACGCCCCGGGAACAGCGCCTGTTTTATGCCGCCTGTGCCGGCGAAGGACAGGCGGACCGTCTCTTTTTCTATGGCGGTGCTCCGGGGGCGGAACGCCGGGTGGCGGTTCTGGTACCCGAATGGCTGCTGGGCGATGTCCCCGCAGGCGATCCCTTTGCCGAAGCGCGGGAGCAGTACATTGCCTCGCTGATTGAAAACGAAACCATCGATATCGCCCCCGCCATCGCCGCCGTCTCCCTGACAGGCAGTGATTACGGTTCCCTCACTCATCGGGATTGGCTGGGCGCCATCCTGGCGCTGGGCTTGGAGCGGCACGTGCTGGGCGATATCGCCGTATTGGACGAGCATCGGGCGGTGGTGTTTCTGAAGCCGGCCATGGTGCCCTTCATCACGGACAATCTGACCCATGCAGGATCGGACACCGTTCGTGCCGCCGCCATCACCCTGCCCGACGGCTTTGAAATTCCCCGCTCCTTTGAGCGGATCGAGGCCAGCGTGGCCTCCCCCCGTCTGGACGGTGTGGTCCGCGCTCTGACCAATCTTTCCCGCAGTGATGCCGCGTCCCTGGTTCTGGCCGGCGATGTGGAACTGAACTATTTCCCCGAGGAAAAGACCGATGCCCCCGTGGAGGACGGAGACACCCTTTCCATCCGCGGATACGGCAAATATATCATTGATTCCGCCAACACTGTGACGCGCCGCGGCCGCAATCGCCTGGTGGCGCGCAAATACAAATAAATCGGAGGATCGCCATGTTACTGCCGCAGGAAATACGAAATCACGAATTCACCCGCGCCATCCGCGGATACACCACCACCGAGGTGGATGAGTACATAGATTTTCTGGCCGAAAAATTCGACTCCCTGAACCGGGAAAACGATGAGCTGGAGCGCAAGCTGACCATCGCGATGAAGAAGCTGGAGGAACTGCAGGCAAGAGAAGTCCGCATCACCCGTCTGGACACGGAAATGCGCCGTGCAGCGGCCAAACTGCTCCATGAGGCGGAAATTCAGCAGGCGAAAATCATCGAAGATGCCCGGGCCAAGGCCGCGCAGATCACGGCGGAAGCCGACGCGAAAGCCGCACGGCAGGAGAATCTCTGCGCTGTGATGCAGGAGGAAATCCTGCGATTCAAGGAAGATCTGTACACCCGCTACGGCCGGCACATCGATGCGCTGGAGGAAATTGCGCAGGCATCGGCCCGGTTGGCATTTGATATTCCGGTGCCCGCTGCCGCAGTGGCACCGGCAGCCCCCGCTCCGGCGGAGGAAGTCGAGGAAGTTCCCGTAGTCGAGGAAGTTCCCGTAGTCGAGGAGATCCCTGTAGCCGAGGAGGTTCCTGCGGTTGAGGAAGTTCCTGCGGTTGAGGAGGTTCCTGCGGTTGAGGAAGTTCCTGCGGTTGAAGAAGTTCCCGTAGTCGAGGAAGTTCCTGCGGTTGAAGAAGTTCCCGTAGTCGAGGAAGTTCCTGCGATTGAGGAAACACCGGAGGAAGAACCCGAAGCACAGGAGGAGTTTTTTGACATTCCGGAAATCGTGGAAATCCCCAGAATCGAGGAGATCGAGCACGCGGAGGAGACCGAATCGACGGAAGAGGTGGAACAGATGGATCTGTTCGATACGGTAAACGATATGGAGGATATCCACCGGGAAATCGCCGGCATCATCGGTGAGGACGCGCTGTGGACCGACGCCATCCATGTAATCAACGATGAGGAAATGGATCCCGGATACACATTGATTCTTCCCGAATCGGATGAGGAAACGCCCGAGGAAATCGTGGAGGAAGAAGAGATCTCCGAGCCGGAGGTTGAACCCGCCGCGGAGGAGCCCACGGTAGAGGAGACCCTCGCGGAGGAACCCGCCGTGGAGGAAGAGGAGGACGAGGACGCCCTGCTTCTGCAGAGTCTCCGCCGGGCGTTCAGCGTGGAATTTGACACGTTTGATCCCAAGAAATCCTCCGCCGAAACACCGGCCGCCGACGAAGACACCAGCGAGTTCGATTTTGTGGAAAACGAAGCACCGAAAAAACGCGGTTTTCTCAGCCGGCTGATCGGCGGAGATGATTAACCCCTTACCGAGGTACGTATGCTTTTATTCTTTCTTTTGATGGCGGGCGTGATTCTGGCAGATCAGCTGACCAAAATCCTTGCCCTGCAGTATCTGGCCCCCGTGGGCAGTTATCCTTTGTGGAAAGATGTGCTTTATTTGACCTATGTGGAGAACACCGGCGCCGCCTTCGGCATGCTGAAGGATCATCGCTGGGTGTTCCTGGTGATCTCCACCGTAGCGCTGGGGGGCATGATCGTTTATATGTTTCTCAATAAAAGCCGGCATCCGCTGGAGACCGTGGCCGTGGCCTTCATTGTGGGCGGCGGCATCGGCAACATGATCGACCGCGTCGCCCGGGGCTTTGTGGTGGATTTTGTGGATGTGAAATGCATCCCCTTCTGGAAATACATTTTCAACGTGGCGGACATCTTTGTCTGCGTGGGATGCGGGCTGTTTATTCTGTACGTTCTTTTATATGAAACCCGCGTGAAGAAAGCCGAGGATGCGGCATGATGCGGGAGGAAGAAATGTTCAGCGAAAACATCCTCATCTGCCCCATCGATGAGGAGCTGGACGGCAAGCGGGCCGATACAGCCCTGGCCGATCGGACGGAATTCTCCCGCTCCGCTCTGGCACGGCTGATGGAATCCGGCGCGGTAACGCGGGACGGCATTCCCATCACGAAAAAGACCGTAGTCCACCTGGGAGACACGCTGCAGATCCTTTTGCCCGAAATTGTTCCGGCTGAGGCCCAGCCGGAGGATATTCCGCTGGATATCATTTACGAGGACGACGATGTGATCGTCATCAACAAGCCCAAGGGGATGGTGGTTCACCCCGCCCCGGGGCACGAGCACGGCACCATGGTGTCCGCTCTGCTGTATCACTGCGGGGATTCTTTGTCCGGCATCGGCGGCGTGGCCCGGCCCGGCATTGTTCATCGGATCGATCGGGACACCACGGGGCTTATCGCCGCGGCGAAAAACGATCGGGCCCATCTGGCACTGGCCGCTCAGTTGGCCGATCACTCCATGCGGCGGGAATACCAGGCGCTGGTCATCGGCGGCATCGAGGAGGAGGGCACCGTCAACGCCCCCATCGGCCGCAGTCCCAAGGATCGAAAAAAGATGGCGGTACTGCCCCGCGGAACGGCTGGGGCAAGAGAGGCTGTCACCCACTATTTCCCCGTGACGGATTTCGGATCCTTTTCCCACATCCGACTGGTGCTGGAAACGGGGCGCACCCACCAGATCCGCGTACACATGAGCCACATCGGCCATCCTGTGATGGGGGATGAGGTGTACGGCGCGAATCGCACGCCTTTTGAGAAGCGGCACGGATCCCTTTTGTGCGGTCAATGCCTGCACGCGGGGAAACTGCGCTTTGCTCATCCCGCCACCGGCGAGATGATGGAGCTGGAAGCGCCGCTGCCCGCGGAATTTGCCAAACTTCTCAGTATACTGAAACAGGAGCGAAGATAACTTCGCTCCTGTTATTTATTCCGGAAACTCCGTCCATATCGTAAATTTAGCCCGAACGCAGCTCCTCATCCACCGTGCGACATTCGACTTCGTCGAAGTCGGAACGGTCCCCCTTCTCCCACAGGAGAAGGCTTATTTTCACCTACATGTGAAGCTAAAGGCTGAGTATGGTTGCAAAAATCTCACATATATGGTATACTGACCACATAAACGCCATCCAGCAAATAACTATTTGAAGGAGATTAGGTATGATTATATGGATTAATGGATGTTTTGGAGTGGGCAAAACAGCAACCGCAAGTAAATTACATCATTTGATAGATAACTCACACATTTATGATCCGGAGCAAGTAGGCGCTTTTCTTTGGGACAATTTCCCCGAACCGTTGAAGCGCAAAGGAGATTTTCAGGACATCGAACTGTGGAGAAAGTTCAATTACGAATATATAAAATATATGTATCACAACTTTAGTGGTCATATCATTATTCCAATGACAATCGTAAATTATGACTATTACTTTGAAATCATTGGCAATCTACAGAGCGATGGTATAGATGTCCGTCACTTTATTTTATTGGCTCCAAAAGAAAAGATTATTGGACGTCTAATACATCGTGGAGAAGAACAGGGATCCTGGGCAGAACAGCAGATCGATAGATGTGTCAAAGCGTTTAGCAGTAATATTCGCGGTGAAATTGTTGATACCGACAACTTAACAGTTGATGAAGTTGCTCAGCATATATTTCGGAATTGTTTTTAATCAAGACTTTTGGCAACCACCCATCAGATTCGTCCGCTTAGCGGGTGAGCTTTAGAAACAATAAAGTTCCCACATACTGACCAAATGGCTTGTGGGAACTTCTTTTTATATGCAATTGAAACTGCTTCTTACGAGCCTTCTCCAGCAGGAGAAGGTGGCATCTGCAAAGCAGATGCCGGATGAGGTGTCATTTGTTAGGTTTCAAATCGGAAAATGTCAACCCGATATGTTTCAGAATATCTGCTGCAACAGCAGTAAAATTATTCCTTACAGAATCGTTTGAATATCGCAATACTGCTATATTCCAATACAATAAATCTCTATCTCTTTGCTTGTCGGCTTCGATATGCTCCGGCAATAGATGTTGTCTTCCATCCACCTCAATAACGATCCTCTTTTCTGCTATATAAAAGTCAACAATATAGTTTTCGATATTGTGTTGTCGCCGTACATTAAATGGGAGTCGCTTTAGAAAATCATACCACAAATGTTTTTCTTCGGGAGTCATGTTTTTTCGTAGTGCTCTTGCATTGGATACAAGTTTCTTATTGTACGGAATCATTTCTTACTCCTCATCCACCGTGCGACATTCGACTTCGTCGAAGTCGGAACGGTCCCCCTTCTCCCACAGGAGAAGGCTTTTGCGCTCCTGCTTTTTTACTGCATCCCCGCGACGCGGGACAGATATGCCGCCATGGCGGCGTCCGGCTCCAGAATCAGTCCGGCGGCGCTGTCATCCACATCCACGAACACGGCGATGTACGCCCGCTCGGGAATCATGGATGCGGTATAATTGTACAAACGGAGATCGGGATACCGCTTGTGTACTTCCCTCTCCTTGCCCCCGCGGCGTGGATACAGATCGAAATACGCAAGCTCCTCCAGCCCCAGCCGGGCATCCGTCACCGATCGCCTGCCCTGGGTTTTGCGCACGGTGAAATCCAGCATATGGGCCGGCAGGGCCGTCACATTCACAGGCGAGGCGGCGGCAAACTCCATACCGTCCTCCGCCGGGGGATATCCCCGCAGGGCGATTTCGTAAGTGAACGTGGTGCCGATGTACCGCGCCCACAAAAACACGCCGCCCATCACCAGCACGCCGGCCGATGTGACCCACGCGTCCCGCCAGGCAGGCAGGGGGATCGTCATGGAAAAGCAAACGGTGCCCAGCGCCAGAAGTGCCAGCATCAGACGCCTGGCTCCTTTATTTTCCGCCCGCGGTGTATATCGCATACGTCCTCCTTTGAAACATCCCCATAAAAAGCGCAAAGACCGCATAAATGCGGTCTTTTTCGCTGCTATTACGCTTCTTTGCTGACGATCTCTTTGCCGTCGTAGTAACCGCAAGTCTTGCAGACGCGGTGCGCGAGATTGTATTCGCCGCAGTGCGGGCACTTAACCATGCCGGGCATCTCAAGCTTCCATACGTTGGAACGTCTCTTATCTCTGCGCGCTTTGGATGTTTTTCTCTTCGGAACTGCCATCCTAAACACCTCCTTATGGGTCTTATTGACATTTTAACACACTATGGTTTATTATACACCAATCAATCGTGTTTTTCAAGTAGTTTTTGCAAAATTGCCAGTCTTGGATCAATTTCTTTTTTTGCAGAACAGCCGCAATCGCCGTCTGCCAGCCGTTTTCCGCACTTCGGACACAGTCCGGGGCAGTCTTCCCGGCACAGATGATACATGGGCAGGTTCAAAACCAGCGCTTCCGTGATCTCGTTGTCCACATCCACGCCGCCGTTTACCAGAGGCAAAAGGCTGTCCTCGTAATCCTCATCGTGCTCCACGTCGCCCAGCCGCACCGCACTGTCTGTCTCGATCAAACGCTCCAGGGCCAAGGGCATCGTTACCGAAACGGGATCCAGACACCGGTCGCACACCGTATCGTAGGAAACCTCGGCATCGATCACCATGGTGAGGTAGCCGTGATTGTCCGTCACGCGGTAGCGGACCGCAATGGGGCCGCGCAATGTGATGCTGTCCGGCAGAAGGACACCGTCCTCGCCGGGGGTATAGGAATACGAACCTTCCAGGGTGGCACATCTGCCCTCCAGGATCTGACTCAGATCGATTCGCATGGTGCACCCTCCTTTTGGAAACAAAACATCTGCGAAATATTATTATATCCGTATTTTTCCCATCTGTCAATGGATTTTGTAAAAAAACTTCATCTCTATTGTGTTTGCGCCGCAGATTTGTTATAATACATATAGTATTTCTATTGTCTGCCGGAGGTATGTATGAACAAAACCGGACGTATTGCCAAAATTGTTGTGATCACGATTCTGTATATCCTGATCGGATTGTTTATTTTTCGCTGCTGCTTTGCCGCCAATCACAGCACACTGAGCGATCTGTATCCCTCGGAGGGGCTGATAGCCGCCTGTGCGGACGGGGAAATCCCTGCCATGCAGACCCACGATGTGGTGACGGAGGTATCCCAGGACGGCAACATCGCCTGCTACGCTTTTGTGTACATCCCCGAGATCCGGGAAGTACAGGTAACCGTGCGCTACAACGACAGCATTTACGGACGGAAATCCCTGCCGCCTGAGGCGGAATTCACTTTCCGTCTGACCGATTCGGACACCAAAGAAGAGATCACCGGCACGGTGGCGGACACAAAGACGATATGGATGTACACCTATCACCGGCTGGTATTCCGGGACGTGACCATATCCGACACCAACGATCTGCTGTTGCAGATGTATGCCGACGGTACCTCCGTAGCGGTGGACGTGATCCATTATAAGGACCAGAACGTGGTATGGAAGCCGTACCATCTCAGCGGCGGGGAGCGGAAATCCCTACTGGAATAATAAGTCAGGACCTCCGGCAAAGCCGGAGGCTTGCTCTGCCCCTATAAGGGGCTATTGCCGGCAAGCATCTAAAGACGCACGATATTCTATCACTCGCATCACTTGCCCTGCCGCCGCAAATGCGGTATGACATCATAGCCTT